>VBKD01000166.1 GCA_005888075.1 Chloroflexota bacterium | reverse complement strand
CGCCGTCTATGAAGCCGAAGGCAAGAGGATCTTCGTCCTGCCGGGCATCCCGAGGGAGCTGATGAGCATCTTCACCGAGGAGCTCGAGCCCCAATTTCTGGCCGGCGGCGCGGCGGCGGTCGTTCGCGAGCTGCGCTTCAGCTTCGCGGTCGAGGCCCGCTTCTATCCGGTCATGCGAGAGCTGGAGCAGACATTCCCCGACGTTTCGATCGGCTCGTACCCCAACTTCGAGACCAAGGAGCTCGTCATCCGCTGCCTCGGCGCCGATGTCCGGCGTGTGGAAGCGGCGCTCGAGGTCATTCGCAGACGATCGGAGGGGCTGGGCTTCACCCGCCAACCTGTCTAAGCTTCCGCTGTAAAAGCGACCGCTCGGCCGGGTTCTGGCACAGCTCCAGCGCTTTGAGACGGGCCTCGCGAGCCAGCGTCACCTCACCCAGGTCATCGAGCAGCTCCGCGCGCGTTGCGTGGAACAGGTGATAGCCGCCCAGCGAGATCGCGAGGTCGTTGACCTCGCCCAGCGCCGCCTGGGGTCCTGTGATATGGCTCAAGGCGACGGCGCGATTGAGGCGGATGACGGGTGTGTCCGAGATTCGCAACAACGCGTCGTAGAGCAGCACGATCTGCTCCCAATCCGTCTCCACCCAGGTGTGCGCCTCCGCATGGACCGCGGCTATGGCGGCCTGGATCTGGTAGGCGCCGGTCGAATGCATGGTCGCCGCGCGGTGCAGCAGGTCGATCCCATCGGCGATGGCGGCTTGATCCCATAGCGACCGGTCCTGGTCCGCCAGCAACACGATCTCACCGCTTGCGTCAAACCGAGCGCGGGAGCGCGCCAGGTTGAGCTGCATCAGGACGAGCAAGCCCAGCACCTCGGCTTGATCCGGCAGCAGCCTCGCCAGCAGGCGCCCCAGCCACAGCGCATCCTCGGCCAGGTCCCGCCGCATGCCGGGCTGGTTGCCGCGGCTCAAGTAGCCCTCGTTGAACATCAGGTAGAGGACCGCGAGCACGGCGTCGACGCGAGGCACGAGCTGATCGCCCTCAGGGACGCGGTAGGGGATGTTGGCCTCGACGATCTTGCGCTTGGCACGCACGATGCGCTGCGCCATCGTGGTTTCTGAAATCAGAAACGCCGCGGCAATCTCCTGGGTCGTAAACCCCGCGACGGCGCGCAGAGTCAGCGCGACCTGCGCCTCCTGCGCCAACGCCGGATGGCAGCACGTGAAGATGAGCCGAAGCCGGTCGTCCGCCTCGGGCGGGTCATTTGGCATGAACGATCGCTCCAGCAAGGCAACTTTTTCGGCATAGCGCTGATCCCGGCGCAGCAGGTCGATGGCGCGACGTCGCGCCGTCGTCATCAGCCACGCTGCCGGGTTGGCTGGAACGCCTTGCACCGGCCAGGTCTCGAGGGCGGCCAGCAGGCTGTCCTGCACCACCTCCTCGGCGATGTCGAAGTTGCCGATCATCCGGACCATGGCGCCGGTGAGCCGTCCCGCCTCTTCGCGGAATACGGTCGCCAGCGCGGTCTCTGTTGAAGCTCGTGGGCCTGTCAGCTCTCTCAGTGTTCCACGATTGGACGCACTTCGACGCTGGTCTGGCCCGGCCAGGTCTTGGCGATCTCGAGCGCCTCGTCGAGGTCCGCCACCTCGACCTCGGCATAACCGCCGATCACCTCTTTGGCTTCGATGAAGGGGCCGTCGACCACCATCGGCTTGCCGTCGTTGAAGCGGACGGTCGTCGCCGTATGCGGCCCCTTCAGCTCGTGGCCGCCGACGATCTTGCCTTTGCGACCGTACTCGTCGAACCATTGGTTGATGCGCTCGTACGCAGCCGCCATGGCGGGGTTCTGATCGCGTTCCTCCGGTTCCATGGTGCCGCCGAACAGCAGGACGTACTTCATCTGAAACCTCCTGGGGAAGTAATCGGTATCTGATCTTTGCGACGAACGGTGACGGCCGATTTCGACACCGATGACTACGACCCGGTGAACTCGGGCTCCTGCTTGCTGAGGAACGACATGATCCCGATCGCCGCGTCCGTGCTCAGAGCCGCCCTGGCGAAGTTCTGGCTTTCGATCTTCAGAGCCTCGTCCAGTGGCAGGTCGTAGCCGCGGCGGACCGAGTCCTTGATCAGCGCGATGGCGAGCGTCGCCGCCTTCGCGAGCCTTCCGGCGAGCTCGTTGACGGTGGCCTCGAACTCGCCTGGAGGCACCGCCTTGTCGACCCAACCCACGGCCTCGGCATCAACGGCCGACAGCCGCGCCGACTCGATCAAGAACCTGGTGGCCTTGGCCTTGCCGATCAGCCTGGGCAGCCGCTGCGTGCCGCCGGCGCCGGGGATGATGCCGAGCGACGACTCGGTCTGGCCGATCTTCGAGCGACCGTCCTCGACCATGATCCGGAAGTCGCAACACAGCGCCAGCTCGCTTCCGGCGCCCAGCGCATGTCCGTTGATGGCGGCGATGACGGGCTTGGGACACCGCTCGATCGCGGCCAGGTAACCGTTGATCCGCTGCATCAGGGAGGCGACCTGCTCGACCGCATCCGGCGCCTGCCGGTCGATTCCCGCGACCGATGTGAGGTCCATGCCGACGCTGAAGTACTTCTCGTACTCCGACGTCAACACGACCACCCGAACCGAGGCGTCGCCGCCCAGCTCTTCGAAGGCTGCGGCCAGCTCCTCAATGATGTCCTCGGCCACCGCGTTGTTGCCCTTGCGATGCATCACGACGCGCGCGATGGGTCCGTCGCGCTTGATGTCGACGAGTTCCATCAGACGACGAACAGAGGAATCCCGCCGGCGACCTCGAGCGTCGTGCCGGTGATGTAGCCCGCCTCATCCGAGCACAGAAACGCGATCGCGTGCGAGATGTCAGCCGGCTCGCCGGGACGTCTGAAGATGGTCCTCGCCGTCTCCCGTTCTTGATACTTCGGATCGAGGAACTGAAAGCCTTCGGTCGCGATGATGCCCGGCACGATCGCGTTGGCCGTGATGTTGTGCCGTCCTCCCTCGAGAGCGCAGCTCTTGGCCAGCCCTATGCACCCCGCCTTGCTCGCCGAATAGCTGGCCTGTCCATAAACACCCATCGTTCCGGCG
>VBKD01000165.1 GCA_005888075.1 Chloroflexota bacterium | reverse complement strand
ATCGAGAGTTCAAATCTCTCCCTCTCCGCCACACGTCCTGCCACCAACTGCGCCGACCCGATTCCGCACGTCTGTCGCCGACCGTTCGCTTTGGAAGACTTTTTTCCGCGCGTTTGGCGCCAACCGCACCTAAAGGGGTCGTCCCCAGTGCGATCGCTACCTGTGCGACAACGACGTCCGGGCGGCCGTGGATGTCCCCGGCCGTGAATCGCAAGACCTTGAATCCAGCGTTGATAAGCATGTTTTGCCGGCGGTTGTCCTCGACCAGACGCTCTCGGTGGTTGCCCCCGTCGTACTCCAGCACGAGCCGCGCTCGGGGATAGTAGAGATCGGCTCGGCCAACAAACCGTTGCTCGAGATCGTGAAGATTGGTCTGCACCTCTGGTTGTGGCAGTCCTGCCTCGATCAACAGCCAGCGAAGACGGGTCTCCATCGGCGATTCGGCGGCGGCCGCAACCTCGGCCAGTGTGCGTAGCTGGCGGGCGCCGGCACGGCCCGCCGTGGCAAAGGCGTAGCGACTGAGCGTGGCCGCGTCCGCAAGACCCTTATGGATCGCCATATCGATGGCGACCAGGGCTTCCACCTCCGAGGATCGAATACATAGATCGCGCAGCGTGCGGGGAAGTGTCGTCGCGCGTAGACCTCGCACCCCGACCGCCTCGCTCGATCCGATTTCGCAGCGACGCACGCTCAGCCCAGGGCGCGATCTGACGCCGGATCCCGGCGGCACAATCATCTCGACCGGATTAGTCGGATCAAAATCCAGGCCAAGCATCCAGGCGGCGGTGGCGCCTGCGAAAACCGCGTCGGGGGGAAGCAAGTCGCGCCACACCGATAGCAGCAGCCAAGGATCCTCGTGGAGGCCCTGCCAGCAGTAGAGCTCAGCGCCCAACCGTCGCCAGGTCTTGCCCCTCAATGAACTCAGCGTGAGCCCCGCCGCACGTGCCTCTTCGAGCGAAAAAGGCCGCTTCGTCAATTCGAGCGGAATGCGGGGAGTCCTGGCCATGACGGCAGGATGCAGTGCTCGCGACGATTCGCCAACCCAGCTTGTTAACACGTCGATTCCGCACGTCTGGATCCGAACTCGCCTTTCGATGTGGCATCAGCCGCGTCTTTGGCGCCAGAAACGCGGAATACCGGCGCCTACCGCTTCGACTCCACTCGCTGCTTGAGGCCGTTCAACACCGAGTTGAAGGTCTTGAGGATCGGCCCGCTCATCATCGGACCGACGATCGGTGCGAGCAGACCGCGAGGCTCGAAGCCTTGTGTGATGCGGCTTCCGGCGCCGCTGGGCATGATCGTGGCGCGGATCGCCATCTTGGTCCCGGGCAGAGCCGTGCTCTCCAGCTCGAAAGACCGGCCTTCCTGGAACTGCGTCACGACGACGTCGTGCTTGCCGCCGGACCGGGTGTTGATCATCCCCGTCGCGCCAAGCTTGAGAGGACCTTCGATGTGGGATTCCTTCATGTCGGGGTTCCATTCCGGCCAGCGGTTCACATCTGACCACACGCCCCACACGTCGGCGGACGATGCCGAGGTTTCCAGCGACGCTTCACGAAACGCCATGACAGTCCTCCTCGCAACAGACGGATGGGCAGAACGCAACTCTAAGACCGCCACTGGTTACTGTCCACCCGCCGCGGAGTAACCCGGGGCGGTACCAACGAACGTCCTCCCCTGGGACCGACAGAGTCAAGGGGAAGCTCGTTACTGGAGGAGAAGGCCATGCGACGACTGTTACTGCTGGGGATTTGCCTTTTTCCGGTGATGCTCTTCGGCCTGGCCAATGACGCGCTGGCCGGCCAGACCGACGGCGTGAAAGGCGAAGGAGGCAGGCCGTTCACGACCACTCTTTCCGGCCTCAACGAACGCCCGGTGATCGCCACCCAATCCGACCTGACCGGGACCGCGAAAGTAACGATCAACAGGGGCCAGCACGAGCTGTGCTGGGATCTCGATTACACGACCACCGAGCACGTGGTTGCGGCGCACATCCACTGGGCGCCGGCCGGGCAACCCGGACCGATCGTGGTCCCGTTCTTCAACCCGCCCTCAGCACCCGTCAACAGCGGTTGTACCGCAGTCAGCCCCGCCCTCCTCGCCGCCATCGCGGCCAACCCAAGCGAGTACTCGCGTTCGCCTCGGGCGCCGTCAGGTCGAGTTGAAAAACCCGCCCCAAGGGTCGTGTTTGGCTTGAGGATCCTCAGTGACGACCGTCTCGGCACCAAGAATCGAGTCCTCGAGCGAACGCATCCTTTCGCGCTGGACCGCGAGGTCATCTTCGTATTGCCGGCGGCGTTGCGGGCCTGCCGAACCGTTCGCGGCCTTCGCTCGCGACCGATCGCGGCGGGCCGAATAGAAAATCATGACCAGCGCCAGAAGCACGAAAGGAGTCGCGTAGATACCGAGCGTCGCCATCGTCCGTTTCCAGTCGACGCCTGGAGCGCACGTGGGCGGCGTGAAGCTCAAGATGCCGGCCGCGCTGGTCGTATAGACGAGCTGATTCGTGGTGTCGAAAACCGCTGCGTGTCCTCTGGCGTCCGTCACGGCCGAGGTTATGAACTTCGCGTCGCCGCTGAATACCCCGACCACGCTGGGGGCCTTGGCGTTCGCCGAAGCGACCAGGAATCGATCCGCGGCGGAGGAATAGCTGACGATATCGCCGGCCGGAATGCCCGAGACCAGCCGGTACGAACCATCGCGCAGATCCACCGCGCTGACCGACACGCTGCATGCGACCAGGCCCAGCTGGCGCGCGGGGTTGATCGCCAGGCCCGCCGGCTTGCATCCGCCCATCTTGAAGGTGTTGGTCACCTTGGCCAGGTCCGGATTGATCTGGAAGATTGTGTCGGCGTCGGGACTGGTCACATAGACCATCCCGTCGGCCGAGTTGTAGCGCGGCTGCTCGACTGGAGCCTTGACGTCGACCTGGCTTACCACCTTGTTGGTGGCCGCGTCGATGATGACGACGTTCGAGCCCGAGCCCACGAACACGCGCTTCCCGCCATAGTCCATGAGGTCAGCCGACTTGTTGCCCACCGAGACCCGGTCGGTGACCGTCATGAAGGTTTTCGAGGCCGGGTCCGTATCGATGGCAACCACGCTGCCGTAGGCCAGCCCGGCGTAGAGCCGGTTGGAGTCCCGGGCCAGCGCCAGGCCGTTCGGCGGCCCGCCCACGTTGACGGTCTGGAGGAAACGGGGGCTGGTCTTGGAGATGTCGATGACGTCGACGCCGGTACGGGTCCGGTCGGCCACGTACACGCGATGAGCGGGTTTCACAGCCCCCGCCGCATGCGCTGAGGAGAACTACCGCCCCGACGGCGGCAGGGGCCGGCAGGAGTGCCCCAATGGTCCCGATCAAGCCCGCCCACGGCTTCACATTCACGAAACGTCGCGATGCTCAGAAGTACGGCTTTCCGGGCCTTTCACATATAAGGGACGCGCGTCTTATGTACTGGGGAGATGTGGCCGCCGGGGAGCCGCTGAGCCTATCGAGGCCGCCGTCTAGAGGGCGCCTGCGCGCTTTTCCTTGACATTGGGAGGTCCGAATCCAGATACTGCCCGTATTGGTCGGCTGTGAGTAGAGGTTCCTGCCGCCGGCGCACTCTCGCTCCGGCACTCCCGGGAAGAGGGCGGCAGGAGGCGCGGACGGAGTTGGCCCGTCCCCGTCACGTTGTGTGGAAGAGGTGAGTATGAATCCAACGCCTCGTTTCTGGCGCAAGACCACGGGCGTGCTCGTGGCCGGCGTCGCAGTCGTTTTGGCCGCCTGTGGGCCGGGCGGCGGCGGGGGAGGCGGCGGCGCGATCGTCGCGTCCAGCTACAAACCCGTCGCAGGCACCCAGGGCGGCCAGCTGGTCTACTCCGACTGGGAGTCGGTTGATGACCTGAACTCGATCGGCAACTCGGCGCAGACCGTCCAGCAGGTGGCCCAGGTGCTTTGGTCCGGCCTGTGGGAGGTCGATGCGACCAACACGTTCCTGCCTGACCTCGTCACCGCTGTCCCGACGACGACCAACGGCCTGGTCAAGCAGCTCGACGACAAGCACATGGATGTCACGATCAAGCTCAAGAAGGGCCTGATGTGGTCTGACGGTCAGCCGATCACCGCCAACGACATCAAGTTCACGTACGACGCCATCTGCGACCCGGACACGGGCGCGGTTGGCCAGACTGGTTTCGACCACATCTCGAGCGTCGAGGTCAAGGACGACCAGACCGCGATCTGGCACTTCGGACCCGACCCGACAGGCAAGCGATGTGGCATGTCAGCCCCGCTGGAGAGCGGCATCTACGCGCCGTACCTGCTGCTGGGCGACACCTCGTTCGGCAACGGACCGTACCCCCAGCACACCCTGACAAGCGTGGCGCACAAGGACTGGGCGACCAGCGAGTACTTCACCAAGAAGCCGGCCGCAACCAGCGGTCCGTACATGGTCGACAGCTTCAGCCCGGGACCGTCGGCGCAGGTCGTCATGGTCCCGAACCCGCACTACATGGACGGCCGCAGCAGCAGCGACCAGTTCTTCGGCCACAAGCCGTACCTGGACAAGCTGATCTACAAGATCTACGGCGACAAGTCCTCGCAGATCGCGGGCCTCAAGGCCGGCGACTCTGACCTCGGACTCGACCTGATCGCCAAGGACCTGCCGGCGTTGACGCCGATCACGCAGGACAAGACGGTCAACCAGGTGGGTCTCCTCGAGGAGTACGTCAACTTCAACCTCGGCAACAACCGCACCGGCTGCGACTCGTCGCAGTTCGCGGACACGTGCGGCACGCCGACCCCCTGGAAGGACGACGCGGTGGTCCGCCAGGCGTTGAACCTGGCGATCGACAAAGACCAGATGAACCAGTCACTGGTCGGTGGCATCGGCAAGCCGATGAACACCCTGCTCGTGAGCACCCTGACCCCTTACTTCGACTCGAGCATCCCCAAGTTCCAGCGCGACCTGGCCAAGGCCAAGTCAATGCTGGACAGCGACGGCTGGACAGCCGGCGCGGACGGCACCCGCTCCAAGGGCGGCAAGAAGCTCTCGTTCGTCATCAGCACGACCGCGAACAACCCCCAGCGCGCCGCTGAGGAAGAGCAGCTGATCGCCAACTGGAAGGAGCTCGGGGCAACCGTCACCACCAAGAACTTCCCCGCGGGCAAGTTCTTCAACAGCTTCAAGAGCGGTGGCATCCTTGCCACCGGTCAGTTCGACGCTGGCATGTTCGCCAACACGTTCAGCCCGGACCCTGACAGCTGGTGTGGCTCGCTTCTGGTCTCAGGCCAGATCCCGTCGGCAACAAACCCGTCGGGTCAGAACTGGAGCTTCCTGAAGGACCCGAAGATGGACACGCTTTGCGCCACCGGCGCGAACACCGTGGACATCGCGAAGCGCACGCAGACCTACAAGGAAGTCGAAAAGGAGTGGGCGGCCCAGCAGCCAACCGCGCCGCTCTACGAGCGCCCGGACGTATTCACGCTGTCAACTTCTTTCGGCAACTTCATGCCGAGCGTGAACTCCTGCATCGCGGTCTGCAACGCGGCAGACTGGTTCAAGGGCAAGTCGTAAGAAAGCCGGCTGTCGATCAGCCAAAGAGGGGGGCGGCCGGTTTGGCCGCCCCTCATCTTTTCCACTAGAATCCGACTGTGTCCGGGTACATGGCCCGCAGGTTCCTGCAGACCATACCCACGTTGCTGATCATCAGCCTCGTTCTGTTTATCGGTATGCAGGCTGTGCCCGGTGGCCCGCTCCAGGCATTCGCCCTGAACGCCCGAATGAGCGAGGCCACGCGACAGGCGATCATCCACAGGTGGGGATTGGACCAGGTCTGGTACATCCAGTACTTCTTGTGGCTGAAGGCCGTCCTCACGGGCGACTGGCAGACGTCGTTCTTCCTGAACCGTCCGGTGAAGGAGATCATCCTCAACCGCCTCCCGGCGACGATCATCCTCATGACCACCGCGTACATCCTGCAGGAGCTCATCGCGCTTCCAGCGGGGATCCTGGCGGCGCTGAGGCGGTACAGCTTCTTCGACCAGTTCGTGACCTTCTTCTCTTACGTGGGCTACTCGATGCCGACCTTCTGGCTCGGCCTGATGCTGCTCCTGGGATTCGCCGTTTTCTTCCCGATCTTTCCGGTGTCGGGCATCATCGACATTCGCGCCACTGGCGCCCCATTCCTCACGCCTGAGTACGGGACCTGGTTCCATGCGAATACGGTCCAGGGCTTGATCGACATTGCCCACCACGTGATCCTGCCGGCGACCACGATCGCCATTGTGGGCATCGCGGGCGACTCGCGATTCATGCGCGCCTCCATGCTCGACGCCATCCATCAGGACTTCATCCGGACCGCGCGCGCCAAGGGCCTTCCTGAGCGGATGGTCGTGTTCAAGCACGCGCTGCGCAACGCGTTGCTTCCGGTCATCACTCAGATCGCTCTCACGCTGCCCACGCTTTTTTCAGGAGCAGTGGTGACCGAGGCCATCTTCAGCTGGCCAGGCATGGGGCAGCTGTTCTTCCAGGCGCTTGCGGCGTATGACTACCCGCTTCTGATGGGGATCATGATCACCGCGGCCGGGCTCGTGGTGGTCTTCAACTTCCTGGCCGATATCGCTTACGCGGTGGTGGACCCGAGGATTTCATATGCTTGATCCCCGCGTCGAGGAGCTTCGAGCCACACAGCTCCCGGCGACGATCGCGGCGGAGAACGCCGACGTCGACGAAAGGCAGTTCAGCTTCCGCGAGCTCACCTATCGACGCTTCATGGCCCACCCGCTCGCGAAGTGGGGCACGCTGGGCCTGGCCGTGATCCTGGTGCTGTGTTACGGCGCTCCGGTATGGCACTTCCTGTTCCCCGGGTTCATCCAGGCGCCCGACCAGTTCACCATCGCTGACGCGAGCCAGGCCCCGTCGCTCAGGCATCTGTTGGGCACCGACAGCTACAACGGGCACGACATCCTCAGCCTGATCCTCTATGGCGGCCGCATCTCGCTGCTGATCGGCATCGGCGGCATGATCGTGGCCACCATCATCGGCATACCGGTGGGAGCCGTGGCCGGTTACGCGGGCGGGTTCGTGGACGCCTTCCTGATGCGCATCACCGACGTCATGCTTTCGATCCCGATCCTGCTGCTGGTTCCGCTTGCGGCCCGGATCTTCGGCGAAGGCAACGCGACGAACATCGCGATCATCTTTGGCCTATTCAGCTGGATGCCGCTCGCACGTATCTTGCGCAGCTACATCCTCTCGTTG
>VBKD01000164.1 GCA_005888075.1 Chloroflexota bacterium | reverse complement strand
GATCTCCTGGCCCGTGAAGCAGATGTCAACCGCGTGCCGGAACCGCTCGACGTCGAACTTCCCTTCGTCGTTCTGGAACTTCATCAAGTTCAGCGAAAGCAAGTTGCACGCGGTGTCATCGAGGAAAACGAATTCACTGCATGGGTTAGTCGCGTTGATCCTGCCCGTGTTGGACACGACGTTCCAGTCCTGGATCGTGGTGTCGAACTGCAGGCCGGGGTCACCGCAGATCCACGCGGCGTCGGCGATCTCGCGCCACAGATCGCGCGCCTTGAAGGTCTCAGTCACGCGGCCACCCACGACCGCCCTGGTCTTCCATTCCTTGTCATCGACGACCGCCTGCATGAACTCATCGGTCAACCGCACGGAGTGGTTGGCGTTCTGGAACTGGACCGAGTCGTACGCACCACCGGGCACGTTGAACCCGGCGTTGTAGCCCGCCTCGATCAGGGCCCAGGCCTTCTTCTCTTCTTCAGCTTTGGAGCGGATGAACTCGACGATGTCCGGGTGATCGGCGTTGAGGATGACCATCTTCGCCGCGCGGCGGGTCGTCCCCCCGGACTTGATCGAGCCCGCGAACGAGTCATAACCCTTCATGAAGGAGACGGGGCCGGACGCGGTGCCGCCTCCCGAGAGCTGTTCCTTGGACGAGCGCAGCACTGACAGGTTAGTGCCGGTGCCGCTGCCGAACTTGAACAGCATGCCTTCGGTCTTGACCAGCTCGAGGATCGACTCCATCGAGTCGTGCACGGCGTTGATGAAGCAGGCCGAAGCCTGCTGCGAGCGGCCGGGCACGCCAAGGTTGAACCAGACGGGGCTGTTGAAGGAGGCGTGCTGGGTGACCAGAAGGTAGCGCAGCTCCTCGGACCAGTTGACGGCGTCCTCCTCGCTCGCGAAGTAGCCGCCCTCGCGGCCCCACTTGGCGACTGGCGGACGCTGGTTTCGCGCTCAGGGCTGCCCAGGCCGCCGCGGAAGTACTTCTGCGCGACGACGTTGATGGCGAGCTGTGACCACGAGCGGGGGACCTCGACGTCCTTCTGCTCGAAGATGGCCTGACCCTTCTCTCCGGTGATCGCCGCGGTGCGGCGGTCCCACTCGATCAGGTCGTAGGCGTGGCTGCCGGCGGGCGTGAAGTAACGGCCAAAGCGAAGCCCCTTGCTGGCTTTGGAGTGTCCGTTGTGCCCGTTTCCATTCTTGGCGCGGGTCCCGGTGAGGTCGCTGATGTTCTTGGCCATGTGTTTAAGGAACGCCTCCTTCAATCATCCCCGTAGAGGGTGTATTCGAATCCGCTTGCTGTGACGTGTGCTGGGTCGTTGAACGCATTCGTTTGGGGATGCAAGAGGCCCCAGAGCATGCCCGCCACTTATGCCCCAGGGCCTCGATGTAACGCTCTGTACTGTACGACCGGCTTTTGGGCTTGTCAAGGCCAAAACACAACATATTCGGTCTGGAAGGCCTTCCAGACCCCACATGTTGGTGGATTACCTGTGGAAAGGTCTGTAGAGGAGTTGGGCACAGGGTGGGTAAGGCCTGGGTAAAACTGCTCATAACCCGGCCTAGTGAACCGAGTCGACGAGCGTGAATTCGAAACTGTCTGTGGAAACCTTCTCGGGGCCTCCGGCCAGGCCGTTTTCCACAGCCTCGTCCGTGCCCGCACTGATCTGGACGCTTTGCGCCGAGGCTCGGATCTTGGCCGACGCCTGCTTCCCCTCCGTATAGGCGTTCTGGAGCATGGTCAGGGCCCGCTGCAGCTTGTTGTCGAGGATGCCCTCCAGGCCGTCCAGGTGCCGCTCCACGTCGATCAGCGCCGATTGCAGCTTCTCCATGTCCACGGTGCGGGCGAACTGCAGGTAGAGCTGGTAAAGGGTCAGCAGGTACGGAAGGGCCATCGCGTAGCCGACGACCATCACGTGGCGGTGGTGCGCGTTGACGATGGCGCCACGGCAGACGTCGTAGGCCGCGTCCGGGATGACCGCCAGGGCGAACGGGGAGGTGGTCACGGGGTCGATGTACTGGCTGACCTCGCGCACGCGGCGTTCGACCTCGCGTTCGACCTGCGCCGTGAGCTGCGCCCGGCGCGCCGCGTCGATGCCCGGGTCCGCCAGCTGCTCCAGGGCGACGCTGGAGACCCACTTGGAGTCCATCGGCAGCAGCTTCCCGCCCGGCAGGCGCAAAGCCAGCTCGACGACCTTGCCGCCCACCCAGACGTTGCGCTGGAGCATCTCCGGCGGCAAATGGCGGAGCGCTTCCTCCAGAATGTTCTCGCCGGCGGCCCCTCGGGTCGAGCTGCCGGCGATGACACTCTCGAGGCGCTTCAGGCTCGCCCGGGCTTCGTCCTCGACCGGCTGCCGCGCTGCGAGGGCTGAGCGGAGGCCCTCCATCACGGTTTGGGTGTTCGACAGCCGCTCCCGCAGCTCGGCCGCCTGCATCTCCTGGGTCCGGCCGCCCGCGTCGAGCCAGGTCTTGAGCTCGGCGACGTCCCGGGCCTGGCCGTCGGCGCGGCGGACCAGGTTCCAGATCAGGGCCCCGATCCCAACCATCCCACCCAGGAGGCATACTAGAAGCAGCGCGAACAACAGTTCGAGCGACGACATCTTGCGCATTCTAGCCCCGGGATTGGGGTATAAGCAAGAGTGTTAACGTGACCAAGATGGCCGAGATCCACCCCCTGCCGCAGTCAGACCAGGCGCCCGACCGAATCCCACTGGAAGAGGTCTATATGCGCATGGCCGAGGAGCTCGCCAAGCGCTCCACGTGCCTTCGACTACAAGTCGGCAGCGTGATCACGACCTCGGACCTGACACAGGTGCTGGGCATCGGCTACAACGGCAACGCCAAAGGGCTGCCGAACCGATGCGATTCGACCACTCCCGGATCCTGCGGCTGCCTCCATTCGGAGCAAAACGCCCTCATCAAGGCCGGCGCGCAGCTGCCCGGCAAGGTGATGTTCATCAGCGCCTCGCCGTGCGTGATGTGCGCCAAGATGATCATCAACGCGAACGTCGCGAAGGTTTACTACCGTGAGGCGTATCGCGACCCCGCCGGGCTCGACGTTCTCCGGCAGGGCGGCGTCGAGATCGTCCACTACGACCGCTGGCGCGACCTCTGGAGGTAAGCCAGACCTAGTCCCGGACGATCTCCCAGCCGTTCTCGGTTTGGACCACCCGAGGCTCGACGGTCGGTATCTCCTTCATCCGCCGGGCGCGCGTGAACAGCGCCCGAACACTCTCGCCGGTCGCCACTGACTCGAGCACCACCCGCGTCGCGTAGACCAGCGTGATCTCCGGACTGGCCAGTGCCTTGTCCGGCGCGATCCACATCCAGTCCGTCACCTCGCCTTCCTGCGGCCGGACCGTCTGCCCCGCGGGCGCCCGCGCCAGGAAGAACCGCGCGTCGAAGCGTCGGCGCAGCTGCGCCGGCGTGACCCATCGGGCGAACATGAGCAGGCGGTCGAACGCCGGCTCGAGGCCAAGCTCACGCAGCGCCTGGCCAAAGTCGGCGCCGGCCTGGGTGCGGAATCGAACCATCTCGCCATCCTTGTCGTGGACCAACCGCCTGCCCTTGCGGGCCAGCAGGATGCCCGTCTCCTCGAACAGTTCGCGAATGGCCGCGGCCTTGATTTCGTCCGGCCACGCGGCATCTTCGCGATGCACCGTGCCGCCCGGGAACACATACGCACCCGGAGCGAAATCGGCGCCGCCCGGCCGGTGCACGAGCATCAGCTCCCAGGGCGCACGTCCTCGGATCAAAAGCACCGTCGCGGAGGGACGCGGCGTTACCGGCGGATCGGACACATTCAGGTGGGTGGCGAGCTCTGGCGGCAGGGCGATGCGCCTGACTCTACCTCCTTACGATTCGGCACGTGGACTTCGGCATAGCGGGCAAGGTGGCGCTCGTGACCGCCGCCACCAAGGGGATCGGGCTGGGCATAGCTGAAACGCTCGCGCGCGAGGGCGCGCGCGTGGCCGTGGTCGCTCGCACCCATGCCGACGTGTTACGAGTCGCGGAATCGATCAACGGACTGGGCATCGCGGCGGACCTGTGGAGCGAGGAAGGCTGCGAGCGGGCGGTCGCCGAAACCGAGGCCACGTTCGGCCCCATCGACATCCTTGTCAACAACTTCGGTGCGCGCGCGGGCAGCTCGTGGAGCGACACGGGTCCGCGAGAGTTCCAGGCCGCCTTCGACGGCAACGTCGGGGTCAGCGTTCGAATGACCCAGCGCGTGCTGCCCGGCATGGTCGAGCGTGGATGGGGTCGCGTCGTGGTCATCTCCTCCGTCTACGGGCGCGAAGCCGGCGGCGCCCCCGCCTACAACGCGGCCAAAGCCGCCGAGAACGCCATGGTCAAGTCGCTGGCGCGCGAGGTCGCGGCGAAGGGCGTCACGGTCAACGCCATCGCGCCAGGCTCGATCCTGTGGGAAGGAGGCGGCTGGCACCGGAGGCAGCAGGCCGACCCCGACGGCATCGCCGAGTTCGTAAGCCGGGAGATGCCGATGGGACGCTTCGGAACGGTCAAAGAGATCGCGAACGTCGTCGCGTTCGTGTGCTCGAGGCAAGCAAGCCTCCTAACAGGCGCGTGCA
>VBKD01000163.1 GCA_005888075.1 Chloroflexota bacterium | reverse complement strand
GCCGAGACGGCGTGTCGCACGAGGTCATTGAACAGGTCGCGTTCGTCAACGCGGGGCCGGATGGCATCTCCGAGATCGATCTGCTCTGTTCAGGTTTTCACCGAGAGGAAGATGCCGTCGCCTCGTGCGCCGTTGACGGTGCCGCGTTTCGCGGCGCTTGATAATGGGCGAATTATCAGCACCGCTGGAGGCGGTCAGCCCGTAGTCGACAAACCGGGGTCTGAAAACAGGCTGCGCCTGGCCGAACTCTTAGCGGCTGTTTCGCTCGCCACCGACTTGTCGCACGACGTGCCGGCTGAGAGCGCGCTTCGAGATGCGCTGCTTGCGGTCGAACTCGCTCGCCTCGGCGGCTGGAATGCCGCCGACCTTTCGGACGTCTATTACCTCGCGCTCCTCTATCACATGGGATGCACGGGCGCGATCGCGGCGCAGAGCCGTCTGGGCGGCGGTGACGACATCAACGTCCGTCGATGGCTGTCGGAGGCCGACTATGCGGATCGTCCAGAGCTCATGCGCATTGTCGTCACCAGGTTGGCGGGGGAGTGGGGGCCGTCCGGATTGGCGCAGGGCATGGCTTCGATGGCGACAGCCGGTCGCGACATGCCGGAGGCTTTGGCCAATATTGCTGAGGCCGCCGCCCGCCTCTCGCAAAGGCTGGGCGCGAGCCCTCGCGTCGCCGAGGCGCTTAGCCATGCGTATGGGCGGTGGGACGGCAAAGTCTTCACGTCGCTGCCGAGCGCCGAAGGCCTCTCGCCGCCCGCCCGCCTTGTGCACATGGTCCATGTGGCCCAGATCCACCACCAGGCCGGAGGTGTTGAGGTCGCGGATGCGGTCGTCCGGCAGCGTAGCGGCACTGAGTTCGACCCGGACCTGGCGAGGCTTTGGCTGCAGAACAGCCACGATCTCTTGCGCACGCTGTCATTGGATTCTGTGTGGGATCAGGTGTTGAGCGCCGAGCCGGAGCCGCATCGGCTCGTCGGCCCATCCCACCTTGACGAAATCAGTGGAGCGCTTGCCGATTTCGTCGATCTGGCCTCGCCCTTCACGCGCGGGCACTCAACGCGCGTAGCGCGACTGGCTGAGGATGCCGCGTTGAACGCTGGGTTGGGCGCTGACGACGCGGCCACCGTGCGGCGAGCGGCGCAAGTCCACGACCTTGGCATGGTGAGCGTGCCCAATCGCGTGTGGATGAAACGCGGTCCGCTCAATCAATCGGAGTGGGAGCGAGTACGCCTACACCCGTATCACACCCAGCGCATCCTCAGCCTCGCCGCCCCATTGCGCGCGTCCGCAACCATCGCCGGGTTCCATCACGAGCGACTCGACGGTTCGGGCTACCACGTCGGGTTGCCTGCAAACGCACTGCCGTTCACCGCCCGTCTCCTCGCGGTCGCCGAGATCTACCAGGCAATGAGCGAGGATCGCGCCTGGAGGCCGGCGCTCAAACCTGAGGGGGTGGCGCGGCAACTGCAGGATGAGGTCGCGGCTCGGCGCCTCGACCCCCGAGCTGTTGAGTCGGTGCTCGCGGCGGCTGGTCAGCCTCGGCTGAAAGGAAGGTCGAGCCAGGTGTGGCCGGCTGGGCTCACCGACCGTGAAGTGGAAGTGCTGAAGGCGATCACGCGTGGGCTGGCGAACAAGCAGATCGCGCGCGAGCTCCACGTCTCCCAGGCCACGGTACACACGCACGTCATCAACCTCTACGGCAAGATAGGCGTCAACACACGGGCGGGGGCCACGCTCTACGCCTTCGAGCACGACCTGATCGCGCCATCTCCGAAATAAATCGACCAAACGGTTGATGCGCCTCTGAGCGCCCGGCCTCAGGCTGCATCCCGAGATGGGACAGCAATTACCGCACTTACAGATCTCAAGGCTCTGCAAAGCTAGGCCCGAGGCCGTCTATGACCTGGTCGCCGATCTGCAAAGCCACCTCGAGTGGGCGGGAGTCCGTCAGACCCGAGACTTCCACCTCGTCACACTCGAAGCGCCGCCAGGACCGGCCACAGTTGGGACCACCTTCTCCAGCACAGGCGTGATCCCGATGTCCGGGAGGCGATGGTCGGACCGCTCCACAGTCACCGCCGCCGACCGGCCGCTGAATTTCGAGATCACGACCCAAGCCAGGGCTGGCGAGCGCCGCGCAATGACCGCGGTCTACCGTCACAGCTACGAGATCTCGCCAGCGGCTGGCGGCTCGCGCGTGACCTATACGATGACGCAGCTCTCGATCACCAACCCAATGCTTCGCTGGGCGCTGCCGGGCATGGGGCGGATGACCTGGCTCATGACCCCCATGTACGCCGGCCGCGGGCTGCGCAACCTGCTCGCCCTCGCCGAAGAGAGGGACGTTGTCGCCGGCAGCCCAATGCACACAAAGGAGATATGACCTTGCCTCTTTTCATTGACATCCACGAGGAACTCCCCGATGGCGCCACCGCGGCGGACGTCGCTCATGCCCACCAAGCTGACCTGGCTAAGCAGGACGAGTTCGGCGTCAAATACATCAAGTACTGGGTCGACGAGAAGGATCACAAAGCGTTCTGTCTCGTCGAGGCGCCCACCGCGGACGCAGCGATGCGCGTTCACCGAGAGGCCCACGGGCTCGTCGCCAACCGCATTCACGAGGTCGTCGAAGGAAGTTAGCCGAGCCGCCACGTAAGTCCCCGCCAGATGCCCGGGAGTTTGGCAAAGCGGCGATCGAATTCGCCGCTCTCGAAAGCCGATCGACGGAACGCTCGAGGCTCATTAGGCGCAGGAACTTGGCGCCTGGCCTGTTAGGCTCTCCACTCCGTTATGAATCAGTTACTTAACAAAAGGGCCGCAGTCGCACTCAGCCTCGTGAGCGCCTTCATCGCATCCCTGTTGCCAGTAGCTGTCTTTGGCCAAACCTCGGGCGTTGTCAACTGGGCGCAGGCCAGCTCCTCCGGATCGACTCCGCCAGCGCGTGACTTTGCTGCGATGGATTACGACTCGGCGCACGCCGTGACAGTCTTGTTCGGCGGGAGCGCACAAGGCTCAGGTGATTTTCGAGATACCTGGACGTGGAACGGCTCCAGCTGGTCGCAAATGCTTCCGCAAACGTCCCCACCCACTGTGGTCGGAGGCGCTATGGCTTACGACAGCCGTCGCGGAGTCTCGGTCCTATTTGGCGGATCGATGAGTTCGGGTGCTTCCAACTCAACCTGGGAGTGGGATGGCGGCAACTGGACGCAGAGATCCGTCTCAGTCGCGCCGCCGGCTCGAGTCTGGGCCGCGATGGCTTACGACTCCGCGCGTGGACGCACAGTTCTGTTCGGCGGGAGTGGCCAGCCCTTTTGGATGGGCGATACGTGGGAGTTTGACGGCAACACATGGACCCAGTTGAGCCCTGTCAGCTCGCCGTCACCGCGGACCGGCGCGGCGATGGCCTTCGATTCCACGAGACAACGAACCGTTCTCTTCGGCGGTAAGGATTCATCAGGCCGCGTGGCGGACACGTGGGAGTGGGATGGGAGCAACTGGGTCCAGGCTTCCCCGATCGTCGCTCCCTACGCACGTTTCTGGTCCTCGATGGCCTTCGATTC
>VBKD01000162.1 GCA_005888075.1 Chloroflexota bacterium | reverse complement strand
CAAGGTTGTCATCGTCACCGGTGGGGCCCGGGGCATCGGCCTCGGGATCGCGGAGGCCGTGGCCGACCAGGGAGGCTGCGTCGTGCTCGCGGATATCCTCTACGACGAGGCGCAGGAGAGCGCCCAGAAGCTTGGTTCTGGCCACCTGGCGGTCAAGCACGATGTGCGTAAGGCCGACTCGGCCAAGAATCTCGTCGACAAGACGCTCGAGAAGTTTGGCCGCATCGACGTGCTGGTCAACAACGCCGGCGTGGGCCCGAACCCAGCGCCGATCCAGGACCTGACCGAGGAGGAGTTCGATCGGGTCCTCGATATCAATCTGCGGGGCGTCTTCCTGACGACACGGGCGGTCGTGCCGTCGCTAATCAAGCAGGGTTCGGGCCGCATCATCAACGTCGCCTCGATCGTCGGCCAGACCGGCTTCGCGATGATCGTTCCGTACGCCGCGTCGAAGTTCGCCATCATCGGCATCACGCAGTGCCTCGCCCACGAGCTGGCTCCGTATGGGATCACCGCCAACAACGTTTGTCCCGGAATCGTTGAAACCGCCCTTCACGGCCGCGTGGTCGAGCAGTTCTCGGCGATGCAGGGCCAGACGGTCGAGGAAGGATGGGAGTGGTTCCGGCAGCGTATCCCGCTCAAGCGCTTCCAGACGCCACGCGACCTCGGCGAGATGGTTGCCTTCCTGGCCTCGGACCGGGCCAAGAACATCACCGGCGCGACTTTCAACGTGGACGGCGGCTGGGAGATGCACTAGGTTGCGTGACGGCTTGATGTTGCCTCCGGGCTCAGGTCGCGTGATCGGCGGGGGTGGGCTCAACGTGATTCTCAAGGTGCCCGGCGGCGATCCAGCCGTCGCCTCGACGTTCGAGATTGTCGTGCCGCCGGGTTTTGACGTCGGCGCGCACGTGCATTCGGCGGCGCAGGAGTTGTTCTACGTGCTGGAAGGCGAGCTCGACCTGCTCGCATTCGAACCCCAATCGCGATCCCAACCCGACTGGCACGAGTGGCGGTCTCGCTCGGGGCAACGGTTTCTCCGCGGCGGTCCGGGTTCGTTGCTCTTCATACCGCCGGGATGCCCGCACGCATTCGCCAATCCGACGAAGGAGCCGGCGCGCGTCTTGTTCCAGGCCGCGCCGTCGGGCCATGAGGATTACCTGGATGAGCTCGCGGCGATGCTCCGCGCAGCCGAAGGCCGGCCGGATCCGGACAAGGTGGCCGAGCTGCGCCGGCGCTACGCATATGTCGAACGAGTTCTTTGCCCTGGACGCGGAAGGTGGCGACCCGATCTGGTACCTCCAGATCTTGATGACGATCAAAGCGAGCGGTGACCAAACCGGCGGCGCGCTCGGCCTCCTCGACTTCAAAACGCCGGCCGGACAGACCCCTCTCCACGTCCATCACCATGAGGACGAGGGCTGGTACCTCCTCGAGGGCAGAATCTCGTGCACGTGCGGCGACGAGACCGTGACGGCGGGCCCAGGTGCGTTCATCTGGCTGCCACGCGACGTGCCGCACCGGCTTCGGTTCGAAACCGAATGCCACCTGCTTCAGATCGCGATTCCGGCCGGCCTCGAGGTCTTCCATAAGAAGATGGGTCAGCCCGCGCCTCGAATAGAGCTCCCGCCCCCCGGCCAGGTGCTGGACACCGAGAAGTACAAGCGTCTCGCGGCCGAGCATGGTCTCGAGATCATTCAGCTCCCACAGTGGGACAAGGAGGGCGCAAAGAAATGACCGTGCTCGAGTACGACACTTTCACCGAGGGAGCCGTGGATCCGGCGAAGTGGGTTGCTCTTCAGCTTCCGACTCCCGACGGCAGCATGTGGTCCTATGGCGACCCGAATGCAAAGGTCGAGGCACATGGCGGCACGATGCAGATCACGGTCGATCCATTTCGCCTGAAGCACGACACCGTCCACATGCTCGACGACCCGAAGCATCTGCTCGTTACTCCTCAGCCCATGACGGTCGCGTCGGACGGCGTCACACGGATCTCCGCCGAGATGGCGGCCGAGAATTACAACGGCAACCCGGACGACTTGACAGACGGATGGATCGGCCTGGTCGTGGCCGATTTCTCCACCGGCATGATCTTCGACTGGATGCTGAGCGCGACTCGTATCGGCGCCCTCTACGAAAGGCTGCCGATTCCAGGAGTGACTCCTGAAGGCGGTTCCTTCAGCTGGATCATCCAGTCGCCTTTCGTCGCGATCAACTCACCAGGCACGTTCCGGACCTACGAGATCGAGCTGAACGCGAAGGCTCGCTCGGCCCAGTGGAAGGTGGACGGAACGCCGTTCTACCGGACGGAGGGGATCCCGGTCGAGATCAAGTCGGTCACCCTCGGACTGATCGTCTGCACGCTGAAGCCACCCGGCGCCAATGGCAGCACCTCGGTGCACGGCCAAGGGGCGCGCGGCAGCTGGCGGCACCTGACGGTGACGAGCGGCTGAAATTCAGTCTGAGTCGAGAGCGGAGAAGAGCTGCAAGGCCGTGCGGACCAGGGTTGGCTCACGCTCGGGCGCGATCTGCGCCATCAGCGTGAGCGCGGCTCGCGCGGAGTGGCGCGCGACGAGCGAGGCGGTCTTGCTCGCATTCTTTGACCTGCACGACTTGAGGATCGCCTCGTGCTCTTCCAGCAGGCGTACGCCGCTCTGGATCTCTTCGGTTTGGAACATGCGCCGAAACCTCTCTGCCCGGTCGAAGTACGTCGAAAGGGTGCGGGCGAACTCGAGGCCGGCCTCCGGGATCAACGCGCGGTGGAACCGCCGATGCGCCCGCGCCCAAGTCTCCGTGTTCGTGTCCGCGGCGTGCTTGCGCATCGTCTCGACCGCGTCGGCCAGCTCGCCGATCTTTGCCTTGTCGAGGAGCGGAACGGTGACGAGAACGCCAGTCGCTTCGAGCAGGACCCGGCATCCATACACGGTATCGATGTCGCCCACGTCGAGAGAGGTGACATGGGCACGTCGGTTGTGCTCCGCCTCGACGATGCCCTCGGCCTGCAGCATTCGCATCGCCTCGCGCAATGGGGTCCGGCTGACACCAAGCCGCTCGGCGAGCTCGACCTGCGAGATGCTCGCGCCATTGGGGATCGCGCCATCGAGGATCAGGCGGCGCAGATATTCGTGCAGTGAGCCGGTCGGAGCGCGACCATCTCGCCGGTACGGTTGGACCGCGTCGAGAGAAACACTTGACCGCCGTCTGCGCTGTCGCGTGGGCATCGCAGCCCACAGTGTATGCAGTTAAGAGACATGCGCCGGATCGACATCCACTGCCATCCCAACACCGTGGAGTGGTTCACCGCCATCACTCCATACGTCGAGGCGCTCCGCACCTACTGGCACCGGCCTTGGGCGCCGCTCAGCGAAGAAGAGGTGATCAACGATCTGCGCGAGGCAGGAGTCCAGGTGCTCATGGTGGCCTTCGACACCGAGACCGTCACCGGCTGTCCGCCGTGCACCAACGACTATGTGGCCGGCTTGCGCGACCGCAATCCGGACGTGGTGCTGAACGCGTGGGCGTCGGTTGATCCGTGGAAGGGTCCTCAAGCTCTCGAAGAAGCGGAGCATGCGATCGCAGACCTGGGTCTCATCGGGTTCCACTTTCACCCGATCTGCGGCAACTTCTCGGTTGGCGATCCGAAGCTGCGTCCGCTTTTCGAGAAGATCACCGCGCTCGGGGTCCCGGTCTTGATTGATGTGGGGACGACCGGAATGGGCGCGGGCGCACCTGGCGGTCTGGGCCGTCGCTTGAGCATGTCCCGCCCCATGCCGGCCCTGGACGACCTCGCGGCCGAGTTCCCCCAGCTGAAGATCATCGCCGCGCATCCCGGATGGCCCTGGACGGACGAGCTGCTGATGATCTGCCTGCACAAAGGCAATGTGTTCTGGGAGACCTCCGGCTGGGGACCGGAATACTTCCCGGAGGCGCTCAAGCACGATATCCCGCGCCGGCTCCAGGACAAGGTGATGTTCGGCAGCGACTACCCGAGCCTCACCCACACCAGATTGTTCGACGGGTGGTCGAGGCTCGGTTACAGCGACACGGTAATGGACAAGATTTTTCACGCCAACGCCGAGCGAATCCTCAATCTATAGAGATAGGAGAGGCAGATGATCGCAGCGATCGGACACGTGGCGCTCCAGGTTCCCAACCTGGACGAGTCGGTTCGTTGGGCAACCAACGTCATGGGGCTGCGTGAGGTGGCGCGAGAGAGCGGAACGTCGTACCTGACTCATGGCGTTTCTCACCACTCACTGATTTACATCCAGGCCGGTGAGAGTGCACTCGACCATGTGTCTGTCGAGGCTCGCGACGAGAGCTCGCTCGAGCAGCTCAACGACAACCTCGCGAAGCACGGGGTACCGACGATCGACCATGCGCGCGAACCTGGCGTCACGCAATCGATTCGATTCCAGGGTCCCGACGGCCACGTCTTCGAAGCCTTCCTCGGCATGTCTCGGGACCAGCCGCGGCATACCGGCCGTGGCGTGCAGCCGCGAAAGTTCGGCCACCCGATGCTCAAATCGGAAAACCCACGCGAGACCCAGGAGTTCATCGAGCAGGTGCTCGGGTTCCGCCTGTCCGATGACGTCGGAGACGGGACTCTGCTTTTCCTTCGGTGCAACGCCGACCATCACGGCATCGGCATCACGAAGAAGAACAACGGCCGTTTCCTGTGGGGCCCGGGTCGTCATGGAGCGGGCGGAAATCTGTTCACGTACCACCTCGATCCAGCCGGTTGCGTCGTCGAGTACTACGCCGACCTGATCAAGATCTACGACGAGGCGACATATCGTCCCGGCAAATGGGAGATGTCGGACTACCGCTTTGCCAACCTTTGGGGTCCCGGAATTCCCGGCCACGAGTTCTTTGACGCTGGCGCAAAGCTGCCTGCGACGGGGGCGCCCGCCGGCAAAAAGTGAAAGCCTGGAGCCTCGTTGCGTACCGGTCGCAGGCGGGTGACGAGCGCGCCGGCGTGCTCTACGACCACCGCGTCGTTGACCTGCCGATGGCCGCGTGCGGTGTGCTTGAGCTCCTCGACCGGTGGGTTGAGCTTGAGCCGGTTTTGAAAGCATTCGATCCCGCGCAAGCGGCAGAAGTGGCCGGCGCAGAGCTTGTTCTTCCGATCCGTTATCCGCGGAAAGTGTTGTGCTCAGGTACTAACTACTACGGGCACATGCGCGAGATGAACGTAAAGCGAGCCGAAGGGGCGCGCCCCTACTTCTTTCTGAAGCCTCCGACGACAGCCCTCATCGGTCCCGGTCAGCCGATCATGGTGCCCGCGGATCCTGCCGCCAAGGTCGACTGGGAGGCGGAGCTGGCGGTCGTTATCGGACGGCGTGGAAGACACATCAAGGCGTCAGAGGCGCTCTCATACGTCGCGGGCTACTCGGCGATCAACGACATCTCGCTGCGCGGGCCGCATCGCGTGCAAAATCCGATCGGCGAACCATTCCAGTGGGACTGGCTTGCCTCCAAAGGCGCTGACCAATCGACGCCACTGGGTCCCGGAATCCGGCCTGCTTTCCTGGTCGACGATCCGCAGCAGCTCGACCTGCGTCTGTGGGTGAATGGCCGGTTGAAGCAGGCGGCGAACACCTCCGACATGATCGACGGCGTATCGGCGCTGGTTGCCGCGGCCAGCGAGATCCTTACGCTCGAGCCCGGCGACGTGATCGCCACCGGAACGCCCGATGGGGTCGGTCTGCCACGCGGCGAATTCCTCCGGCCCGGTGACGTCGTCGAGATGGAGGTAGCCGATTTCGGACGCCTGTCCAATCCGGTGATCGCGGAGCCGGCATGAAGGCGGCCGTCATTCACGAATTCGGCTCCGCCGATGTGCTGAAGATCGAGGACGCTCCCCAGCCTCGGCCGGACTCGGGCGAGGTGCTGGTCAACGTCCATGCCGTGCGCGTTGGCGGCCTGCTCGACATCGGCACCCGAGCGGGCCGCAATCCATTCGCGCGACTCACCTTTCCACACATCCTCGGCGCCGACTTCGCCGGTGAGGTCGTCGAGGTGGGGCAGGGCGTCGCGGGTCTCGAGCCGGGCGATCGAGTCGCGGTTTCGCCGTTCGTCACGTGCGGCCGGTGCCCTGCGTGCCTTACCGGCCGCGATTATGGATGCCCGAGCGCTCAGCTCATAGGTGTGCACCGTCAGGGTTCGTACGCGGAGCAGGTCTCGGTCCCCGAGAAGGTCGTGCGGCGCATCCCGTCCACCCTCAGCTATGAGCAAGCGGCTGCATTGGCCCTTAGCGGACCTGTCGCCCTCACCCAACTGTCGGTGGCCGGCCTGAGGGACGGCGACTGGGTGCTGGTCACCGCCGCCGCGTCCGGGCTGGGTCTCGTGACGGCGCAGGTCGCGAAGTCCATGGGCGCACGGGTCATCGCCACCTCGCGGAAGGACTGGAAGCGCGAGATACTCCGCGGTCATGGTTTCGCGGCGGTGCTCGACACCGACGACGGATCTTTTGTCGACCAGGTCCGCGACATCACCGGCGGAGACGGAGTCGCCATCGCGATCGATGACATCTCTTCGGCCGCGATGTTCCCCAAGGTTTGCGCTGTGCTTGGTCGCCTTGGCGTGATCGTAAGCTCAGGCGCCCAGGTGGCCGAGGCTGTGCCGCTCGATCTTCGTGCCCTCTACCTGAAGAGCCAGTCCGTGATCGGAATTCGGACCCACACCCAGGCTGCGCTCGACGGTTTCTGGACCCTGGCGCAGAACCGAATGGAGACTCTGGTGGACAGGACGTTCACCCTGGATGAGGTTGGTGACGCGCATCGCTACGTCGAGGCGGAGAAAAACTTCGGAAGAGTGGTCCTGACGTTCTAAGGCGCGGCCTGAATTTTCTCGGCGAGCTGTTTCGTCAACACGTTTTTGGCCACTTTGCCAAACTTTGAAAGAGGCAGCTCATCGGTCAGCTCGAGGCGCTCTGGAAGCTTGAATTTCGCGAGCCCCCGTTCAGTGAGGAACGCTGTGAGCTCGGGCAGCGTCAAGGTCCGGCCGGACTTCGGGATGACGAAAGCGCACATCCTCTCGCCGAGCACCGGATCGGGCATTGGAACGCAGGCCACGTTCAGGACCGCCGGGTGCGAAAGGATGAGGTTTTCGATCTCTTCCGCGCTGATCTTCTCGCCGCCGCGATTGATCAGGTCCTTCTTGCGACCCTCGACGACGTAGTTGCCGGACGGGTGCCGGCGCATCAGATCGCCCGAGCAGTAGAAGCCATCTGGCGTGAATGTCCGCGCGTTGTATTCAGGAACGCCGTAATAACCGCGCAAAGTGTACGGCCCGCGCACGAGCAGCTCGCCGACCTCACCGTCCGCGACAGGGTTCCGGTCGTCATCGATAAGCATGATCTCGTCATCGTCACAGACCGGCCGGCCGGCTGTTTCGAAGCGGACCTCGTCTGGGTCATTGAGGCGGACGAACATCAACAGCCCTTCCGCCATGCCAAATACCTCCTGCACGCGTGCATTTGGGAACAATGACTCCGCCTGGCGCTTGACTTCGGGCTGCAGCTTCTGGCCTCCGGTGTTGATGACGCGCACCGAGCTGAGGTCGTGGTTGGAAATTGAAGGTTCATTGATGTAGCGGATGAGGAGCGCCGGTACGAGCTCGAGGTGGGTGACAAGCTCGCGTTCGATCAGTGGAAATACGTCGGCGGCGCGTGTGGACTCGGTGAGCACTACTCGCGCGCCCCTCCAGAAAAACCCGCTGATCCCGGGGCATGCAAGAGGAAAGTTGTGCGCGATCGGCAGCACGACGAGCAAGCAATCATCGGGCCGCACGTCATTGACCGCTGATGCGGCCTTGGTGTTGTAGACGTAGTCATTGTTGGTTCGTGGGATGAGCTTCGGGACGCCAGTCGTGCCGCCGGAGAGCTGCATGATGCATGGCTCATCTGGGTCGACCTCGACGGTGTCCAGCCGGTCGGATCGCAACGACACCTCGCGCGAGATGAGCTGCTGGATGGAGGCGGCTTCCAGCACCGTCTTCAGCCCCGGGTGAGCCTTGCGGATGGGCGCAATGAGCTGTCGCGAATCGAAGTCCCCGAGCTTTTCACTGACCGCATAGCCGGTCGCGCCGGACAGCTCAAAGAAGGCGTTGATCTCGTTCCAGCGGTGTCCGGCGAGCGCCATGATCGGAATCGCGCCGAGACGCTGCAGCGCGAAATAGAGATAAACGAATTCCGGAACGTTCGGCAGCTGTACGACCCACCTGTCGAGCGGCGCGACACCGAGCTCGAGTAGATGAAGGGCCAGCCGGTCGACACGCTCCTTGAGTGACGAGTAAGTCACACGCTCGCCGCGACTGACCAACGCCAGCCGCTCGCCGTGGGAGGCGAACACATCGGAATAGAAGCGCCCGAGCGGAATGTCCTCCCAGTATCCCCGCGATCTGTAACGCCGGCGAGGTGCAGTTGCAGCCGGCCGAGCAGCGAGATCAGCAGCTCCTTCTCGTTCGAACCGAGCACCGAGGCCATCGCGCGCTCGGCGGCGAAGTGCTCGGGCAGGAGTCCGTCCAGCAGCTTCCTGCCGGCATCGGTGATCACCACGAGAGACATCCGGCCGTCGACGCCGCTGCGGTCTCTTCGAATGAGCGACTTACCCTCCAGGCCATCAAGGATCGCCGTCACCGCGGCCCTTGTCACGAGGAGCCGGTCTGCCAATTCATGCGGATTTACTCCGTCAGGCGCCTGCCGCAGGATGACCAGAGCGTTGAATCCCGAAAGCGACAACCCGTAGCGCCGGAATCGGCGATTAAGGGCCGTCGTGATGAGGCTGTCTGTGCGGATGAGATTGATCAGGACCTCGGTGGCCCGTCGCTCCATTTGAGGGAATTCGCGCTGGAGCGCGGATGAGACACGAACCGGTGCATGCAAATTTCGTCGCGCTGCCATACCGGAGATATAGTACAGTATTTAACTACTTTGGTTGGGAACTTCAGCGGACGCGGTCTGGGTTTCACCTGTCACACAGGGGATCTCTCATGGGACGAGCTCATCGCGTGGGTGCAGGAAGCGGAGAGGCTGGGCTATTCCGCCTTTTGCACGACCGAGGAGTCAGGCAAGGATGCATTCGCCGTGCTCGCCGTGCTTGCGCGCGAGACAACCACGATCAATCTCGGCACAGCGATCGTCAACTTCTATTCCAGGACGCCGACGCTGCTGGCGATGAGCGCCCGCAGCATCCACGATCTCTCGCACGGCCGCTTCGGTCCTTTCGGGTTGGGTGCCGGAGGTATCGGATTCATGCAGCGTGGGCATGGGATCACAACCGAACGCCCCTTGGCGCGTGCCAAGGAAACAGTCGCCATTGTGCGCGGCCTCTTGACCGAGAAAAAGTTCTCGTACGACGGGCAGTGGTTCAAGCCCAGCGATTTCCACCTGCGCGAGGGACCGATTGGCGATGCAGCCCCTCCGATCTGGCTTGCCGGTCTCGGACCGAAGATGGTCGGCACGGCGGCCGAAGTTGCCGATGGTGTCATCGCCAACTGGCTCACCGAAGAGTC
>VBKD01000161.1 GCA_005888075.1 Chloroflexota bacterium | reverse complement strand
GATCAGCTGGCGGGTGCCCTCGGTCTGCCGCCGGAGAAGGTGCGCCTCACCATGGCCGGCATCGGCGGCGCGTTCGGCGCCCGCGAGGATCTTTCTATGCAGGCGCACGCTTGCATGCTCGCGCTGCGAACGGGCAAGCCCGTGAAGATCTCTTACTCGCGACCGGAATCGTTCGTAGGCCACGTGCACCGGCATCCAGGGCGGCTGCGCTACGAACACGGCGCGAACCGCGACGGCAAGCTCGTCTACGTCAAGGCGCGCATCCTGCTGGACGGCGGCGCGTACGCGTCGAGCTCGACCGCGGTCATCGCCAACGCGTCGTGTTTCGCCGCGGGACCGTACCAATGCCCGAACGCGACGGTCGATGGCATAGTCGTCTACACCAACAACCCGCCCTGCGGCGCGATGCGCGGGTTTGGCTCGGTGCAGAACTGCTACTCGCACGAGGCGCAGATGGACAAGCTGGCGAGCGCGCTCGGCATGGACCCGGTCGAGCTTCGCATCCGCAACGCGATGGACACCGGCAGCGAGATGATCACCGGGCAGGTCATCGACGGGACCTCCCTGGCGGCGTGTCCAACACGACGCATGGCGAGTCAGTGCGTCGGGGCGTCGGCTACGCCGTGGGTTTCAAGAACATTGGCTACTCGGAGGGCTTCACGGACTACTCGACCGCCCGCGTTAGCCTCCGCGTGGTCGACGGTAGGCCGCGGGCCGAGGTGCACACTGCGGCCGCTGAGGTAGGCCAGGGCGTGATCATGGTCCAGGCGCAGATCGCCGGCACCGAGCTCGGTGTAAGCGATGTCGTGGTCCTCAACGCCGACACGCAGGTCGGATCAGCAGGCTCGTCATCGGCGTCGCGGCAGACCTACATCACCGGAGGTGCCGTCAAAGCCGCGTGCGAGGCGGTTCGCGAGCGGGTGCTCAAGCTCGCCCAGTCCGAGCTCAGCGGCGCCGGCGTGATGCATCTGGAGAACGAGTCCGTCGTCGCGGAAAACGGCCAGGTCATCGTGTCGCTGGCCACCCTGATCGGAGAGGACGTCATCGAGGAGACGCGTGAATACCGGCCGCGCGCAACCTCACGGCTGGACCCCGAAACCGGCCAGGCCGCGGCTCACATGCAGTACGCGTTCGCCGCCCATCGGGCGGTGGTCGATGTCGACACGGAGCTGGGTCTGGTCAAGGTCGTCGAGCTGGCGACCGCGCAAGACGTGGGCAAGGCGATCAACCCGCAGGCGGTCGAGGGCCAGCTGGAAGGCGGCGCCGCGCAGGGCCTCGGGCTGGCGGTGATGGAGGAGATCCAGGTCAAGGACGGCATCATCCGCAACCCGTCATTCACGGACTACCTGCTGCCGACCATCCTCGATATGCCGCCGCTGCGCATGGACATCCTCGAGCTCGGCGATCCGCGATCGCCTTACGGGCTCAGGGGAGTGGGGGAGCCGCCGACCATCTCCTCCGGTCCAGCGATCGTGGCCGCCATCCGCGCCGCCACCGGAAGGCCGCTTTCACGTGTCCCTGTGCGTCCTCACGACATCACCTCATGACGCTGCTCATGCGCGCGGGGATGCTCGTCACCGGCGCAGGCGATGACGGCTATGCCGGCGTGGAGAGCGGCTGGGTCCTGGCGAGCGACGGCATGATCGTCGAGGTCGGGTCAGGATCGCCACCCGAGGCCGACGAGGTTATCGACCTGCCCAACTGCGTCGCGATGCCCGGGCTCGTCAACGCGCACGACCACATGTACCAGTGGGCCACGCGAGGTTACGTGCCGGACGGCACCCTGTTCGAGTGGCTGCGGGCGCTGTATCCGGTGTGGGCGCGCATCGACTCCGACATAGTTCGGGCCGCGGCACGCGCGGCGATGGCGCGGCTGCTGCTGTGCGGGTGCACGCTTTCGACCGATCACCACTACGTGTTCCCGGCCGGCCAGGCGGGAATCTTCGAGGCGTTGGTGGAGTCGGCGCAGGAGCTCGGCCTGCGCTTCCATCCCTGCCGTGGGTCGATGTCGCTGGGCGAATCGAAGGGCGGGTTGCCTCCCGACAGCGTGGTGGAGAAGGACGACGCGATTCTGGTGCACACCGAATATGTCGTCAGTCGCTTTCACGACCCAAAGCCTGGGTCGATGTGCCGCGTCGCGGTCGCCCCGTGCTCGCCTTTCTCCGTCACGCCCCAGCTCATGCGCGATTCAGCCGCCTTCGCGCGCAGGCACGGCCTTCGATTGCACACGCACGTGGCCGAGACTCTCGACGAGGAACGGTTCTGCCACGAGCGGTTCGGCATGCGTCCACTGGAGCTCATGGAGGAGCTCGGCTGGACTGGTGATGACGTCTGGTATGCACACGGCATCCACTTCAACGACACAGAGATAGACCGTGTCGCGGAGGACAAGACCGGAATCGCACACTGCCCGTCGAGCAACATGCGAATCGGAGCAGGTGCATGCAGGGTGGAGGACCTTCTCCACGCGGGTGCTCGAGTGGGACTTGGCGTCGATGGATCAGCCAGCAACGAGGACGCGAACCTGGCGGTGGAGGCACACGAGGCGCTGCTCCTCGCCCGGGTGCGCGCCGCGATGCAGAGTCGCGAGGACGCGCCGCGCGCGCTCGATGCGCGAGGTGCGCTGCGGCTGGCGACTCAGGGCGGAGCGCAGTGCCTCGGCCGGTACGATTGCGGCACGCTCGAGGTCGGCAAGTGCGCCGATGTCGCCTTCTTTCGAGTCGACGACCTCGCCCACGCCGGGGTGGCCGACACCGTCGCCGCGATCGCGCTGGCTCCGCCCTCTCGCGCGCACACAGTGGTCGTCGATGGACGGGTTGTGGTGAAGGAAGGGCGGCTGTTGACCGCCGAAGAGGACGAGATCGCGCGCGAGATCGCGGCTACGAGCGCGCGCCTGCGCGAATGAGCCGGCCGGCCGGCTCGCCATCCGGATACACCCTCCGCCCGCGGACCATCGTGCACACCGTCCGCCCGCGGATCGGTTGCCCTTCGTGAGCGCTGTAACGGTTGCGATAGAGAAGATCCTCGTTTCGGACCACGTCCTCGTGCGACAGATCGACCAGCCATAGGTCGGCGTCAAAGCCCGGCGCCAGGTCGCCCTTGTCCGCCAGCCCGAACCGCCTGGCCACGTTGGTCGAGGTCACGGCTGCGACGCCAGGCAGCCCCATCACGTTTTTCGCAAGCAGCAGCTGCCGAGTGGACTGGCATCCTGAGATCCCGCCCCACATCCGGAAAAAGTCATCACCCTGCTTGAGCTCGAGCGTGCTTGGCGAGTGGTCGGATACCACCATCGACAGGCGGCCGTCGATCAGTGCTCCCCACAGGTGATTGCGATCCTCCTCGGTGCGAAATGGAGGTGAGCACTTCCCGATCCCGCCGAGCCGCTCCAGGTCGTCCTCGACATAGAGAAGGTAATGAGGGCAGGTCTCCCCGGTCACGTCCACGCCTCGGCCCTGCGCTTCGGAGATCATCTCGGCCCCGCCCGCGGTGCTGACGTGCACGATGTGCAGCCGGCATCCAGTCTCTCGCGCGAGCACGATCGCTCGGGCGATCGCATGCAGCTCGGCATCGGGCGGCCGTGAGCGCAGAAAATCTTCCGCGCCGCGGCCGGGCGCCTCGCGAGCTCTCGCGTCGAGGATCTCGGGGTCTTCGGCATGAACCAGGAGCACCGAACCGGATGCGGCGATGCGCTCCATTCCCAGGCGCAGAGTGCGCTCGTCGGCGGCCGGGAACTCGTCGATCCCGCTGGGGCACATGAACGCCTTGAATCCGATCACGCCGCGCTCTACCAGCTCGTCGAGATGATCCAGGTTCTCCGGGACGAGCCCGCCCCAGAACCCGAAATCGACGAGCGATGATCGCTTGGCCGCGTCGAGCTTGAGGTCGAACGCGGCTGCGTCGACCGTGACCGGAAGGTTGTTCAGCGGCATATCGATGTAGCTCGTGTATCCGCCGGCGGCCAGGGCCGCCGAACCGGTGGCGATCGTCTCCCACTCGGTGCGGCCCGGTTCGTTGAAGTGCACATGAGAATCGATGCCGCCCGGGAAGACATGGAGGCCGGTGGCGTCAATCTCTTCCGTCGCGGTGAGGTTGAGCTCGGGTCCGACGGTGGTTATGGTTCCGGCCGACACCGCAATGTCCGCTCGCGTCACCTCACGCGCTGTGACGAGATCGCGCCGTCCACGTCGTCCACGGTGACTGATTCGGCGGGGTTGTGGCTGATTCCTTTCTTGCAGCGGACGAACAGCATCCCGACGTCGGTCAGCTCCGACATCGCGACCGCGTCGTGCCCGGCGCCGCTCGGCAGCTCGATGGGCTCGTGACCGACATCGCCGGCCGCCCGCAGGAGGAGCGACACCAGCTGAGGCGAGCACGGCACGGACGCGTTCTCGCTGACCGGCTCGACCGCGACGAAGACATTTCTGCGCTCCGCGATGTCACCGGCGCGATCCAGGATCCGCCGCACCTCCGCGGTGCGGACCTCGTCGTCAGCGTGGCGGACATCGAGGCTGAGCTCGACGCGGCCAGGTATCACATTGGCCGCGCCCGGAAGTACCTCCAGCCGGCCGACCGTGGCGATGAGGCCGGGCTGGACCCGGGCGGCAGCCTCGACCGCGAGCACGAACTCGGATGCCGCCGCCAGAGCGTCGCGCCGGCGCTCCATCGCGACCGTGCCGGCGTGTCCTGATTCACCGGCGAACGTCAGGTCGCAGCGATTCTGGCCCGCGATGGCTGACACCACGCCGACCGCCAGCCCCCGGGCCTCGAGCTCGGGGCCCTGCTCGATGTGAACCTCGCAATAACCGACCAGCGGTCCCCCCCGCCACGCATCCTCCTCGATGCGCCCCGGATCGCCCCCAAACCGGCGGATCGCCTCGGCCATCGTGATGCCCTCGGCGTCGGCGCGCTCGAGGTCCGCGGGATCGAACGTGCCGGCCAGCGCCCGGCTGCCCAGGTAGGTCGAGCTGAAACGAAGTCCTTCTTCGTCCGCAAAGGCGAGCACCTCGATGGCGAACGGAAGGCGCTTGTGCTCGTCGTGCAGGCGCTGGACGGCACCGAGGGCGACCATCACGCCAAGCGGGCCGTCGTACTTGCCTGCGTCGCGAACTGAATCGAGGTGCGAGCCCAATAGCAGGGTCCCGTCAACAGCCCCTTCGTAGCGTCCCCGCAGGTTGGAGGCAAACGGACGCGTGATGGTTCCGGGTTCCTCCGTGCACCCGGCGAGGTAGTCGCAGCGTTCCACCGCGACTCGGGCGAGCGTCACGGCAGTTCGGTGAAGGTGATCTCCTGGGCGCCCTTCCACAGCACGAGCTGGCCGAGCTCCGCGAGGCGCTCGCCGCCCTCGTAGATCGTGGCGAAATGATTCCCGGCGAGCTGGCCGACCTTGCTTCCGAACACAGTGGCGCCATACGGAAACAGGATCTCGGTCTCGCTGAGTCCGCCCGGATACAGAAGTAGCTGGCCCGGTGCGGGGTGGCTGGTGGGGTTTTCGAAGCCGATGTCCAGGTTCAGATTGCCGAAGGGCACCCACGCGGACTCGCCGCTCCAGCGCGCCTGGATGATCGTCGCCTTGAGCGGGAGCATGGACCGGAACCTGGCGCAGGTCTTCGGCGCATGCTCGGTGTCGAGGCGAGCGAGGAAGCGGATCTCGCCGACCTTGATCTCAATCGCCATGCCCTTCAGCGCACTATAAGTGGCCACGAAAGACCTCGTAGCGATCGCACCTGTGGACGACGGATAATTCGTGTTTGGTGGACGGTAGCGAGTGGCTATCCACACCAAAGATAATTCGGCAACGTTTGCCGTTCCGAGCGTAGGGATCATTGGGGAGGTTGGATTTGATTCGACGACTTAGTGCACTTGCTGCTACCGGAGTGATGGCCTTGGTGGCGTGCGGAGGCAGCACCCCTTCGAGCAACACGAGCGCGCCCTTCAAGGCCGCGTGGATCTATGTGGGGCCGACGACCGACGGCGGTTGGACCCAGGCACACGACGACGGTCGCAAATACGTCGCGCAGCAGCTGGGTAGCCAGGTCGTGACGACCTACAAGGAAAACGTGCCTGAAGGACCCCAGGCCAGCCAGGTCATCGACGGCCTTGTTGCCGACGGCAACAAGATCATCTTCGGGACCTCATTTGGGTTCCAGGACCAGCTCGACCTGGCGGCCAAGAAGTATCCGAACGTCTACTTCGAGCAGGCGACCGGATTCAAGACCGAGACGAACCTGGCCGAATACTTTGGCGCCGCCGAGGACGCCGACTACCTGACGGGGATGGCGGCCGGGGCCGCCAGCAAGTCGGGCAAGATCGGCTTCGTCGCGCCCTTCGGCATCCCCGAGGTGGTGCGGGAGGTCAACGCTTTCACACTGGGAGCGCAGGCGACTCACCCTGGCGCCACGGTCCAGGTCATCTGGACGAGCACCTGGTTCGACCCGGCCAAGGAGAAGAAGGCGGCCGAGACCCTCGTCGCGGCCGGGGTTGACGTCCTTGGCCAAGGCCAGGACAGCCCGGCCACCGGAGAAGCCGCTAAAGCGGCGGGCCTCAAATGGGCGGGCTACGACTCCGACGCTCACTCGTTCGCGCCGGACGCCTGGCTCACAGCGACCGTGTACCACTGGGGTCCCTACGAGCTGAGCCGGATCAAGTCGGCCATGAACGGCACCTGGAAAACCGGCAGCTACTACGGCGGCTTGAAGGACGGTTTTGTCGACCTCGCGCCGTTCGGCAGCTCTGTTGACGCCGCCACCCAGAGCGCGATCAACGCCAAGAAGCAGGCTTTGATCAGCGGCAGCTTTTACGAGTTCACCGGACCGCTGAAGGACCAGTCGGGCGCGGTCAAGGTACCCGCCGGCACCAAGCTCAGCCTGAACGACATCTTGAGCATGAGCTGGCTCGTCCAGGGAGTGATCGGAAGCATCCCGGCGAGCTGAGTCACCAGTGATAAATGAGGCCACCGCCGGATCCGTTCCGGCGGTGGCCATGCGTTCGATCACCAAGCGGTTCCCGGGCGTCCTGGCCAACGATTCGGTCGATTTCGACGCGAGGGAGGGTGAGATCCATGCCCTACTCGGCGAAAACGGGGCCGGCAAGTCGACTCTCGCCAGCATCCTCACCGGCCTCTACCGGCCCGACTCGGGCGAGATCGACGTCTACGGGAAGCCCGTCGAGTTCCACTCCCCGCGTGACGCCATGCTGGCCGGCGTCTCGATGGTCCATCAGCACTTCCGGCTCGCCGCCTCGCTGACCGTCGCCGACAACATCGTGCTCGGCCACAAGGACGCGAGCTGGCTGCGCACCTCCCCGAAGACGCTCGAGACGCAGGTCGCCGA
>VBKD01000160.1 GCA_005888075.1 Chloroflexota bacterium | reverse complement strand
GGGTTGGGTTTGCCCGCGGGACCCTTGGCCTTCAGCTTCTTGGTCGACTGGCGGACCAGAACCAGCGCGCCTTTGGCGCCGGGGACGCCACCCTTGACGAGGATCAGGTTTCGCTCCGCGTCGACGCGAACAACCTTGTAGGCGCGAGCGGTGACGCGCTCGTTGCCCATCTGGCCTGCCATGCGAACACCTTTGAACACCCGCGCGGAGTCGGTCGACCCGATGGCGCCGGGCTGGCGGACGTTCATGGAACCGTGCGATTCGGGGCCGCGGCTGAACTTGTGGCGCTTGATCAAGCCCTGAAAGCCCTTGCCCTTCGAAGTCGCAGTGACATCGACGAGCTCGCCCGCGGCGAAGATCTCGGCCTTCAATTCCTGGCCGGCTTCGAGTCCCTCATAGCCGCGGATCTCGACCACGTGGCGATGCGGTTCGAGGTTGGCCTTCTTGAACATGCCGAGCTCGGGCTGGTTGAGCTTGCGCTCGGGTTCGACCTCGAATGCGATGCGTGCGGCGGCATAGCCGTCCTTCTCCGTCGTCCTCAAACCGAGGACGCGGCAAGGACCCGCCTCCAGCACTGTGACCGCGGATGCCGTCCCGTCTGCGTTGAAGAGCTGGGTCATGCCCAACTTTCTCGCGAGGAGACCCTTCATGACTTGATCTCGATGCTCACGCCCGCGGGGAGGCTGAGCCGCATGAGCGCGTCCACGACGCGCGGGTTGGGGTCGAGGATGTCGACGATGCGCTTGTGCGTGCGCATCTCGAACTGCTCGCGCGAATCCTTGTCAATGAACGGCGAGCGGATCACGGTCAATTTCGAGATTTCGGTCGGAAGGGGGATCGGGCCGGCAGTGCGCGCGTTTGTACGGCGGGCCGTATCCACGATCTTGTCCGCCGCCTGATCGAGGACCCGATGGTCGTACGCCTTCAGTCGGATCCGAATCTTCTGCGCCACTGCCTCTTCCCTACTTCCTTATCTCTATGTGGGCTACTTGACGACCTCGGTCACCACGCCCGCGCCGACGGTCTTGCCGCCCTCGCGAATGGCGAACCGAAGGCCTGGCTCGATACCGATGGGCTCGCCCAGCGTGATGTCCATCACCACGTTGTCGCCGGGCATGGTCATCTCGACACCCTCGGGCAGCTTCACCTCACCGGTCACGTCGGTGGTCCGCATGTAGAACTGCGGGCGGTAGCCGCTGAGGAATGGCGTGTGACGACCGCCCTCTTCCTTGGTTAGAACGTACACCTGAGCCTTGAACTGGGTGTGCGGGGTGATCGACCCCGGCTTGGCCAGAACCTGGCCGCGCACCACGTCCTCGCGCTTCACACCGCGGAGCAGCGTTCCGACGTTGTCGCCGGCCTGGCACTCGTCCATGTCCTTGTGGAACATCTCGATGCCGGTGACGACCGTCTTGGTGCTCGCCGGGTGGATGCCGACGATCTCGATTTCCTCGTTCCTCTTGAGCTTGCCGCGCTCGACACGACCGGTGGTCACGGTGCCGCGACCTTCAATCGTGAAGACGTCTTCGATCGGCATCAGGAACGGCTTGTCGACGGGCCGCTCCGGCTCGGGGATGTAAGTGTCGACTGCGTTCATGAGCTCCAGGATCTTGGCCGACCACTCGGCGTCGCCCTCGAGAGCCTTGAGAGCCGAGATGCGGACGATCGGGATGTCGTCGCCGGGGAACTCGTAGCGGTTCAGAAGCTCGCGCAGGTCCAGCTCGACCAGCTCGATGAACTCCTGGTCATCGACCATATCGCACTTGTTGAGGGCGACCACGAGGTATGGCACGTTGACCTGGCGAGCCAGGATGATGTGCTCGCGGGTCTGCGGCATGGCGCCGTCGTTGGCTGCCACGACGAGGATCGCGCCGTCCATCTGGGCCGCGCCCGTGATCATGTTCTTGATGTAGTCCTGGTGCCCCGGGCAGTCCACGTGGGCGTAGTGGCGCTTCTCAGTCTCGTACTCGACATGAGTGATCGAGATCGTGATGCCCCGAGCTTTCTCTTCAGGCGCCTTGTCGATGCGGTCGAAGGGCGTGAACTCAGCCAATCCCTTATCAGCAAGGACCTTCGTGATGGCAGCCGTGAGCGTCGTCTTGCCATGGTCGATATGACCGATGGTCCCGACATTGAGATGGGGCTTTGTACGCTCGAACTTCTTCTTCGCCACTGTTTCCTCCTAATTAACTCCGCGACGTAGTGCGGCGGCCCACAGCTTCCGCAAGATTTCCCGGCATTTCCGCGTAATGACTGAACTCCATCGAATAGGTCGCGCGTCCGGATGTCATAGACCGAAGTTCGGTAGCGTAACCGAACATCTCAGCGAGGGGCACGTTCGCCCTCACGTCCTGCGATGTGCCGCGGCCTTCCATACCCAGGATGTGACCTCGACGCGACGCAAGGTCGCCCATGACATCGCCGAGATATTCCTCGGGCATCACGACGTCGACCTTCATGATCGGCTCGAGCAGGTATGGCTGAGCCTTCGACATTGCATCCTTGACGGCCATCGAGCCGGCAACGTGGAACGCCATCTCGCTCGAGTCCACTGCGTGGTACGAACCGTCGACCAGCGTGACGACGATGTCGAGCACCGGATAGCCCGCGACGACGCCCGTCTGCAGCGCTTCCTTGATGCCCTTCTCGATCGGGTTGATGAACTCACGCGGGATGCGACCCTGCGTGATCTTGTCCTCAAACACGAAACCAACGCCCCGCTCGCCGGGCCTGACGTCCACTTCGGCGTGGCCGTACTGACCCTTGCCACCGGTCTGGCGTACGAAACGCCCGACGCCATGCGCGGGCCGGCGAATCGCCTCCTTGTAGGCGACCTGCGGCTTGCCCTGGTTGGCGTCCACGCGGAACTCGCGCAGCAAGCGGTCGATGATGATCTCCAGGTGGAGCTCGCCCATGCCCTCGATGATCGTCTGGCCGGTTTCATCATCGGTGTGGACGCGAAACGTCGGGTCTTCCTCGGACAGCCTCTGCAACGCAATGCCGAGCTTGTCCTGGTCGACCTTCGTCTTGGGCTCGATCGCAACCGAGATGACGGGCTCGGGAAACGTTATCGACTCGAGCAGGATCGGGTGGCTCTCGTCTGAAAGCGTGTCGCCCGTCGTGGTCGACTTGAGGCCGACCGCGGCTGCGATGTCGCCGGTGAACACCTCGTCCACATCCTCACGCCTCATGGCGTGCATGCGCAGGATGCGCCCGATCCGCTCCTTCCTTCCATTGGTCGCGTTGAGCACGGACGAGCCGGCCTTGAGGCGGCCTGAGTAGACGCGGAAGAACGTCAGCTTGCCGACGCCCTGCGGGTCCATCTGGATCTTGAAGGCAAGCGCGGCAAACGGCTCGCTGTCGTCGTGCTCACGCACGAGCAGCGCACCGGTCTTCGGGTCCTTGCCCTCGACCGCAGGACCGGCACGAGCTGGCCGGACACGGTGCCCTTGCGCAGCGCGGCCATGATCTCGCCCTCGGTGATGTCCTGCTCCTCGAGGTATTTGTGCATGACGGCGTCGTCGAAGTCGGCGACCGCTTCGATGAGGTCGTGGCGATGCTGGCTGACCAGGTCTGCCATGCCGGCAGGGATCTCCAGCGACTCCTCGCTCTTGGTCCCGAGGTCGTCTACGTAGATCACAGCCTCTTTGCTGATCAGATCGACGTAACCCTTGAAGCCGGCCTCCGAGCCGATGGGCAGCTGGATAGGGACAGCCCGAGCGCCAAGACGCGTCCGGATCGAATTCAGCGACCCGTAGAAGTCGGCGCCGATGCGGTCCATCTTGTTGATGAAGGCGATGCGGGGCACGCCGTAGCGGTCGGCCTGACGCCAGACGGTCTCCGACTGCGGCTCCACGCCTGCGACGGCGTCAAAAACCGCGACGGCGCCATCCAGCACGCGCAGGCTGCGCTCGACCTCGACCGTGAAGTCCACGTGCCCGGGTGTGTCTATGATGTTGATCGCGTGGTCGCGCCAGTTGGCCGTGGTTGCGGCCGACGTGATCGTGATCCCGCGCTCCTTCTCCTGGACCATCCAGTCCATGGTCGCGGCGCCTTCGTGCACCTCTCCCATCTTGTGGATGCGGCCCGCATAGAAAAGGATCCGCTCGGTCGTCGTCGTTTTGCCCGCGTCGATATGCGCCATGATCCCGATGTTTCGGACCTTGTCGATGGCGACGGGACGTTCTTGAATCTTCAGTGCCACGTTCATCTCTCAGTACCGGAAGTGCGAGAAAGCTTTGTTGCTTTCGGCCATCCGGTGAGTCTCCTCTTTGCGCTTGACGGCTCCGCCGGTGTTCTGCGAAGCGTCAAGAATCTCGTAAGCCAGCTTCTCAGACATGCTTTTCCCGCCACGCTGCCGGGCGAAACGCACGATCCACCGACGGGCGAGCGCGAGCCGGCGCTCAGGCCGGATCTCGACCGGGACCTGATAGGTAGCGCCGCCGACCCGGCGGGGCTTCACCTCGAGCAGGGGCGTGGCGTTGCGGAGCGCCAGGTCGAAAACCTCCAGCGGCTCCTTCTTCGCCTGCTTGCCGGCGCGGGATAGCGCGTCGTAGACGACTTTCTCGGCAGTCGAGCGCTTGCCGCGGCTCATGACGACGTTCACGAACTTGGCAATCGCCTCCGACTGGTACACGGGGTCGGGCGCGATGACACGCTTGACTGGACGGCTACGGCGAGGCATCAGGCAGCCGCCTTGCCCTTTTCCCGCTTGGCTCCGTACTTGCTTCGAGCCTTCTTGCGGTTCTTGGTGCCGGCTGTGTCGAGAGTGCCGCGGATGATGTGGTAGCGGACGCCGGGCAGGTCCTTGACGCGGCCGCCGCGGATGAGCACGACCGAGTGCTCCTGCAGGTTGTGGCCGATGCCGGGGATGTAGGCGGTGACTTCGATGCCGGTAGTCAGCCGGACGCGGGCCACCTTGCGCAGCGCGGAGTTTGGCTTCTTCGGCGTCTGGGTGTAAACACGCACGCAGACTCCCCGCCTCTGCGGTGAACCCTTGAGAGCGGGCGCCTTAGACTTCGCTCTGGCCGCCTTACGCCCAAGGCGGACCAGCTGCTGGATGGTTGGCA
>VBKD01000159.1 GCA_005888075.1 Chloroflexota bacterium | reverse complement strand
AACGAAGTCGCCCTTGAGATATGAGGCGGCGACCAGGTCGCGCGCCAGGGTTTCGCGCTCCCCGATCACGTCCTCAATCTAATGGATAGAAGCAGGCGGCCAGATGCTCAGCGCCGAACGCCTCGAGCGGCGGCTCCTCTTCGGCACAGTGGGTTTGCGCGCGCGGGCAGCGCGTGCGGAACCGGCAGCCCGACGGTGGATTGATCGGTGACGCGACGTCGCCCTGGAGGATCACCCTCTCGCGCCGGCGCTCGACGACCGGGTCGGGTATCGGAATCGCCGACAGCAGCGAGCCCGTGTACGGATGGCGCGGCCGACGGTACAGCTGCCCGCCCGGCGCCACCTCCACGATCTTCCCGAGGTACATGACCGCAACTCGATTCGAGATGTGCTTCACGACTGAGAGATCGTGGGCGATGAAGAGATACGTGAGATCGAACTTCGATTGCAGCCGCTCGAGCAGATTGATGATCTGCGCCTGGATCGAGACGTCGAGCGCCGAGATCGGTTCGTCGCAGACGATGAAGGTCGGGCCGACGGCGAGGGCGCGCGCGATGCCGATCCGCTGACGCTGGCCGCCCGAGAATTCATGCGGGTAGCGATCGGCGAATTTTGGATTCATGCCTACCACTTGCAGCAGCTCGAAGATCCGGTTCCGGCGCTCCTTGCCTTTGGCAAGACCGTGGATGTCCAGCGGCTCGCCGATGATGTCGCCAACTGTCTGCCGCGGATCCAGCGACGCGTACGGGTCCTGGAAGATCATCGCCATGTCGCGGCGATGTGCACGGAGCGAGCCGCCACGTTGGTGGGTGATGTCCTCGCCCTTGAACTGAATCGTTCCGGCGGTCGAGTCGAGCAGCCGGATGATGGTGCGGCCGAGTGTCGACTTGCCGCAGCCCGACTCGCCGACCAGGCCCAGCGTCTCGCCTGCCTTGATATCGAGGTCCACGCCGTCGACAGCGCGCACGTGCGCGACTGTTCGCTGCAGGACGCCCGAAGCCACGGGAAACCATGTCTTCAGGCCTCGAACTGAAACCAGCGGATCGGCGGTGGTCCAGGCCCGTTTCAGCTGCGCTTGCGCTGCCTCAGGCATCTTTCAACTCGACTCCCGACTGCGTGACCCAGCACGCGGCAAGCTGGCTTTCCCCAACCCGGTTGAGGGCCGGCACGTCTCGCGAGCAGCGCTCGATCTTGAACGGGCAGCGCGGGTGAAATGCACAGCCCGCCGGCAGCGCGCTGAGGTCGGGGGGCATGCCTTCGATCGGCTTCAGCGGTTCATGTCGCTCGGCATCGAGGCGCGGGATCGAACGCAGCAGCGACCAGGTGTACGGGTGCTTCGGATGAGCGAAGACATCCACAGTCGGACCCGACTCCACGATACGTCCCGCGTACATCACCATCACGCGTTCGCACATGCCGGCGACGACCCCGAGGTTGTGCGTGATCAGGATGGTCGCGGTGCCGAACTCGCGGTTTGCGTTGCGGAGGAGGTCGAGTATCTGCGCCTGGATCGTCACATCCAGCGCGGTCGTCGGCTCGTCGGCGATCAGCACTGGTGGAGTCGTGGTCAGGCCCATCGCGATCATCGCGCGCTGGCGCATTCCTCCTGAGAAGTGGTGGGGGTAGTCGCGCGCGCGCGCCTCCGGGGAGGGGATGCCCACACGGCCCAGCATCGTGGTCGCCTCGCCGAGAGCCTTCGCCTGGGGCAGCGCTCGGTGAAGCAACAGCGGCTCGGACACCTGCCATCCGACTCTGAACACCGGGTTGAGAGAAGTCATGGGGTCCTGGAAGATCATCGCGATCGACTCACCGCGGACCTCCTGCATCTGCGCATCGCTCAGCTTCGCGAGGTCTCGCCCCTCGAACAGGACCTGGCCGCCGACGATCCGCCCCGGCCGCGGGACGAGCCGCATGATGCTCAGGGCGGTCACCGACTTGCCGCACCCCGACTCCCCGACGATGCCCAGGGTCTCGCCCGCATGGAGCTCGAACGAGACTCCGTCAACGGCCTTTACCACCCCTTCTCGCGTTGTGAACTGCGTCCTCAGGTCGCGGACCTCGAGCAGTGGGCTTGACACGCTATCTGAGCCTTGGGTCGAATGCGTCGCGAATGGCGTTGCCGAACAGGTTGGCCGCGAGGACCGTGACGAAGATGGTCACGCCCGGCCAGATCACGAGCCAGCTCGAGTGGAAGAAGAACGTCTCCGAGTTGGTCAGCATGTTGCCCCAACTCGGGGTTGCGGGCGAGATCCCAAGTCCAAGAAAGTCGAGCGCCGCCTCGATCAGAACGACCTGGCCAAGGTAGAGGCTGCCGAAGACGATCAGGACGTGGAGGACGTTGGGCAGGAGATGGCGGAGGATCAGCCCCGCGTCGCTGGCGCCCAGCGAGCGGGTCGCGACCATGAACTCGCGCGTGCGAACCGATAGGACCTCTCCACGCACCAAGCGCGCGATGCTGCCCCAGCCGACCGACGCGATGATCAGCGCCAGCGTGATGGTGTTGGGCTTGAAGAGGATCGACATCAAGATGAAGAGGAAGATTGCCGGGACGGCCAGGATCATGTCGACGAAACGCATCAGGAGGCCGTCGATAAGGCCGCCGTAGTAGCCCGCAACCAAGCCGACGGCCGCGCCGACAGTCAGTGCGACCCCAACTGAAAGGAAGCCGATTCCCATCGACACCTGTGCGCCGTAGAGCATTCGTGTGAGCTCATCGCGACCGAGGTCATCGGTGCCGAGGATGTGATGCGGGCTGAGCGGTGGCAGGAATGTGTTCAGCAGGTCGATGTGTCTCGGGTCGGCCTGGGTGAACAGCGCGGCGAGCAGCGGTGAGGTGATGGCTACCAGCACGAAGAACAGAAGGACGAGGCCCGAGGCGACGCCGATGCGGTTGCGGCGCAGGCGCTCCGACGCCTCTTGCCAGTACCCGCGTGCCGTCCTGCCGGGAGCAGCTGGAGCCGGCGCCTCGGGTACATCGATCGGAAGCGGCGTGATCATGCGTATCGGATCCTCGGGTCGAGGAATGCGTAGAGGATGTCGGCGAGCAGGTTGCCGGCCACCACCAGCAAGGCCGCGAAGGTGGTGATGCCGAGGACGGTCGTGTAGTCGGTCTGCAGCGCCCGCTCGTACAGCAGCTTGCCGATGCCGGGCCAGCTGAAGACGACCTCCACGACCAGGCCCCCGCTGACCAGGGCGGGCAGCTCCAGACCGACCAGGGTCACCAGCGGGATCACGGCGTTGCGAAGTGCATGCAGATAAACCACCCGGCGCTCGCTCATGCCCTTGGCGCGGGCAGTGCGCACGTAGTCCTGTGAAAGCACTTCGACCATGCTCGAGCGGGTGAAGCGCGACCAAATGGACAGATAGACAAAGGACAGAACGGTGGCCGGCAGGATCAGATGGGCGATGCGATCCAGCAGGTCACCCCCACCCAATCCCGGCGTCATCACGCCACCGGACGGAAGGAATGGCAGACCCCAGGCTTGGAGCTGGACCGAGAAGACGAGGATGAGCAGCAGGCCGAGCCAGAAGGCGGGGATGGCAAACCCGCCGACCGAGAGAGCGGTGAGGGCGTGATCGATCTTGCTGCCGCGGCGCAGCGCGCCGGTCACTCCGAGCGGGATCGAGATCAAGACGCCGAGCAGGATCGCGGTGATCGTGAGCTCGAGCGTGGCCGGAAGCCGGTCGAAGATGTGGCTGGAGACGAGGCTGCCGTCGATCATCGACCTGCCGAAATCGCCATGGACGACGCCCGCAAGCCAGGTGATGTACTGGATGTAGAGGGGCCGGTCCAGCCCGAGGTAGCGCTTTATGGCCTCGACGTCCTCGGGCTTCAGGTTGGGATTCAGATCGATGCCCGGCACATAGCTGCCGGCTGTGATGTGCATGAGCAGGAACGTGATCAGCGTCACGCCGATCACCACCGGGATGGTGGCCAGCACCCGTCTCAGCAGGTACTTCGCCATG
>VBKD01000082.1:5293-25729 GCA_005888075.1 Chloroflexota bacterium | reverse complement strand
TTTCGTGAGTTCAAGACGCTCCAGGACGCGCTCGACTACGAGGCGCAGGCGAACCGTGTGGCGGAAACCGTCGAATCCATTCGGGTGCCCGTTATCGCCGCGATAGCGGGCGCATGCACCGGAGGCGGAGCCGCGATCGCGACCTGCTGCGATATTCGCATCGCCAGCCCTTCCGCGCGATTTGGCATTCCGATCGCGCGCACGCTCGGCAATTGTCTCTCCCAGCAGAACTACGCGCGCCTGGTGGGGGTGCTCGGCCTGCCGAAAGCCAAAGAGATCCTCATGACCGCCCGGCTCATGAATGCGTCTGAGCTGTTTGCCGCGGGCTACGTCGCGGAGGTCGTCGAGAGCGAGGAGGCGCTGCTACCGCGGGCGCAGGTCCTGGCCGAAGTCATCGCGGCCAACGCGCCCCTGACCTTGCGGGCCACGAAGCTCGGGCTGAACCGCGTACGCGACCGACTGTTCCCCGAGGAGCAGGACAAGGACCTGATCGAGATGTGCTACCTCTCAGAGGACTTCCGCGAGGGGGTGGAGGCGTTCCTGGCTAAGCGCAAACCGGTCTGGAAGGGCCGCTGACGCTCGGTCACAAATCACGGACCCACATGTTTGCGTCTCAGCCACAGGTGCAGGCGCCCCGCCATCGGGTACAGTATCCCGGCCATGCATAGTCGAATCGCGCTCATCCGGCGAATTGAGATCGACTACGCGCGCTGCGCCAGCTGCTTCTGTAGCTAGCCGAACTACTTAGCGACCCCGCGCCAAATAGGCGCGGACATGTTCGGCAGCAACTGATTTCAGCGGAGGCGTATCAACTTGAACTTCATCTCTTGTTTTGGCGTGGTGGCTTGAGCAATGTCGTCTAGCCACGCGGGCTTCTCGAAGAACGAGTCCGTCAAAGCCGCCAGCAGGCATCTACGTGGTCACATCAAAGACGAGCTGGCCGCTGACACGCCTGCCTTCGACGAGGAATCCGAGCAGCTGCTCAAGTTCCACGGCATCTACCAGCAGGATGATCGCGACCGCCGGAAGGAGGCGCGTGCCCGAGGCCTGGACAAGCACCACCAGCTGATGATCCGCACCCGCATCCCTGGTGGGGTCGTCTCGGCGGATGCCTATATCGCGCACGACGACATCAGCCAGAACTGGGCGAACGGCACCCTTCGCGTTACCACCCGGCAGGACTTCCAGCTACACGGTGTGCTGAAGGGCGATATAAAAAAATCGATCGCGGCCATCAACGAGTCGCTGCTCACGACGCTCGGTGGCTGCGGCGACGTCGAGCGCAACATCATGTTCTGCCCCGAGCCGCGCACGGATGAGTTCCACGAACATGTCGGCGATTCGATCTCGCGGATGGTCGCCGAGCTCACGCCCAGGACTGGCGCCTATCACGAGATCTGGCTGGACGGTGAGGTGGTCAAGTCTTCCGAGCCTGAGGTCGAGCCACTGTACGGCGAGCAGTACCTGCCGCGGAAGTTCAAGACCACGATCGCGGTCGAAGGTGACAACTGCGTCGACGTTTATGCGCATGACCTCGCCATCGTCGCCATGCGCGGCCCGGGTGATTCGGTGCGAGGCTTCAACGTTCTGGTGGGAGGCGGCCTCGGCCGTACACATAACAAGCCGGAAACCTTCGTTGCGGTGGCGCAGCCCCTGGCTTTCGTCGAAGCGGATCAGATCGTTGACGTCGCGCGTGAGGTCGTCGCGGTGCAGCGCGATTACGGCGACCGCTCCAACCGCCGGCATGCGCGGCTGAAGTACACCATCGCCGACCGCGGCCTTGACTGGTTTCGCACCGAGGTCCAGAGCCGATTGTCGTTCAAGCTCCAACCGCCGGAGCCGCTGGAATGGAAGCCGGTCGACGATCATCTCGGCTGGCACGAGCAGGGCGACGGCAAGCTCTACGTCGGTATCTATATCGAGAACGGACGTATCGGCGACGCCGGCGAGGTCCGGTCACGAACCGGCCTGCGTCGCATCGTCGAGGAGATCCGGCCGCAGGTCCGCCTCACACCGCAGCAGAACGTCATCCTCGCCGGCATAGATCCCGCTCAACGCACGCGGGTGGAAGAGCTCATGACCGAGCACGGCATCGCACCGGTGGAGTCGGTCCGTCGCGCGATCCGTCACGCGATGGCGTGCCCCGCGATTCCGACGTGCGGGCTCGCCGTCGCGGAGGCGGAAAGAGCGCTGCCATCTTTGATCCGCCAGATCGCGTCGATGCTCGATGAGCTGGGCCTGGGCGAGGAGCGCATCAGCTTCCGGATGAGCGGCTGCCCCAATGGCTGCTCGCGTCCCTATCTCGGGGATGTCGGATTCGTCGGCACCACCCTCGGCAAGTACGACGTGATGCTTGCCGGCGACTTCGACGGCACGCGCCTCAACCGCGTCTACGCGCCGAACGTACCGATCGGCGAGATCCCCCAGCTGCTCCGCCCGATGTTCATCGAGTTCGGTGCGCGGCGGGAGCCCGGCGAGGGTTTCGGCAACTGGGTCGACCGGGTCGGTTTCGACACGCTGCATGAGCTCACGGAGCAGACCGCATGAGCGCCACAGTCGCTGACCAGGTGTTTGCCGGCGCGAGCGCGGAAGACATCCTTCGCTGGACGTACGGCAACTTCGCCCGAGTTGCCGTGGTCGCGAGCTTTCAGGCGGAGTCCTCGGTGATCATCGACATGATCTCGAAGTTCCGCCCCGACTTCCGCGTGCTCACCCTCGACACGGGCCGGCTGCCGCAGGAGACACACGACATGATCGACCGTGTTCGCGACCGTTACCGGATTGCAATCGATGTCCTGCAGCCTGATCCGGCTGAGGTGGGGGACATGGTTGCGAGCCACGGCACGAACCTCTTCTATCGCTCGCCTGACCTGAGGCGGTCGTGCTGCGAGGTTCGCAAGTCGCGACCGCTGGAGCGGGCGCTTCGCGGCTACGACGCGTGGATCACCGGACTGCGTCGTGACCAGTCCGCCACGCGTGCGGACGTGGAGGTGATGACGATCGATAGCCAGCATGGCGGCATCGCGAAGGTCGCTCCGCTGGCGGGGTGGTCGAAGGCGGGAGTGTGGGACTACATCCGCGCGAACGACGTCCCGTATCACCCGCTTTACGAATCCGGCTACACGTCGATCGGCTGCGCGCCCTGCACCCGGCCCACCACGGCGGGCGAGGACGATCGGGCCGGCCGCTGGTGGTGGGAGCAGAACGAAGTCAAAGAGTGCGGGATCCACTATTCGCCCGACGGAGTGCCGCACCCGCTCTTTAACGGGACAACGGTTCAGTGAATCGGGCGAAAAACATGGCTCTGGCGGCGGCGGCGCTGGTTCTCGCCGCCTGCGGCTCGGCCGCCGCGGGCTCGCCCAGCGACGATGGCCCGATGGCGCTGCGGCTCGGATATTTTCCGAATCTGACCCATGCTCCGGCTCTGGCGGGCCTCGATAAAGGATTCTTCGCCGGCGCCCTTGGCAGCGGCGTAACGCTCGAGACGCACACCTTCAATGCCGGCGGCGACGCGGTGACCGCGATCCTGTCGAACTCGATCGATGCAGCTTTTGTCGGTCCGAACCCAACCGTCAATGCCTACACGCAGTCGCACGGCAAGGCGGTTCGCGTCATTGCCGGCGCCACCTCGGGTGGGGCGCTCCTTGTCGTCAAGCCGAGCATCAAGTCCGTCGCCGACCTCAAGGGCAAGAAGATCGCGGATCCCCAGCTTGGCGCGACTCAAGACGTCGCCTTGCGGTGGTTCCTGAAGAGCCATGGCTTCAAAGCGGACACGGCAGGCGGCGGTGATGTCGGCGTCCTGCCACAGGAGAACTCGCAGACTCTCACGGCGTTCAAGCAAGGTCAGATCGATGGCGCATGGGTGCCCGAACCATGGGCGAGCCGGCTGATCATCGAGGGCGGCGCCAAGATCCTCCTCGACGAGCGGGACGTGTGGCCACAGGGGAGGTTCGTCACCACGAACCTGATTGTCCGTACGGACTTCCTACAGGGGCACCCAAAGAGGATCAAGGCCCTGCTGGAAGGGCTGTACCAGGCGGTCACCTACCTCAACTCAAATCCGACCGAAGCGCAGGCGCTGACCAACGACACGGTCGCGCAGATCACCGGCAAGAAGCTCGCGTCTGGTGTCGTATCGGCGGCGTGGTCGCACCTCGCCTTCACCATCGACCCTCTCGCCCCGACGCTTAAGGCTTCGGCGGATCACGCCCACAGCGTTGGCTTGCTGCCGAGCGCCGACCTGAAAGGCCTGTATGAGCTGGGTCTCTTGAACCAGGTGCTCGTGGCGCACCAGCAACCCGTGGTGAGCGGCCTATGAGCAAAGTGCTCGAGCTCTCCGAAAAGCACGCCCTGAGCGTGGAGAAGCTGACGATGGCGTTCCCCCACGACGGGCAGCTCCTGCTGGCCCTGGAGGGAACGACACTCGAGGTCAAGCGAGGAGAGCTCGTCTGCGTGGTCGGTGCCTCGGGTTCCGGCAAGAGCACGCTGCTCAATGTCCTCGCGGGACTTGACCTGCCCAGCTCTGGACGCGCCCACGTTCACGGAAGGGTGGCGCTCATGTTCCAGGAGGCGGCGCTTCTCCCCTGGCTGACCGCCGCCGGCAACGTCGAGCTGGCCCTCGAGCTGCGAGGCGTAAAGGCCGCGCATCGTCGCGAGTTGGCCCACGAGCTGTTGAGGCGGGTTCACCTGGAGGGCTTTGAGAAGCGCCGGCCTCACGAGCTCTCGGGCGGCATGAAGCAGCGGGTCGCTCTCGCTCGCGCGCTTGCTCAGGACGCCGATGTTCTGCTCATGGACGAGCCGTTTGCCGCCCTGGACGCGATCACGCGCGACCTCCTGCACGAGGAGCTGGAGCGAATCTGGAACGAGAGCCGCTTGACGATCCTGTTCGTGACCCACAACGCGCGCGAGGCCGTGCGTCTTGGCGACCGGGTGCTCGTCTTCACGAGCCGTCCTGGTCGTGTGGCCCAAGAGGTGAAGGTCGAGCTGCCGCGGCCGAGAAGTCTCGATTCACCCGAGCTTGCCGTGATCGCCGGCCGCATCACCGACCGTTTGAAGCATGAGATGAACAGCCGTGGCGAGTGAGCTGGCGAGGAGCATCGTGCTGCCTGAAGTCAACGAGTCGTCGCCGGCTCCCCGGCGCGGGTCCGGCCGGCGCCTGTGGGGCGATGTCTGGCCTAAGGTGGCCGCGATCGCCCTGATCCTGACCGCATGGCAGGCGGTGGTGTGGTCCGGGTGGCAACCCGATTACGTTCTGCCAGGTCCGGCGGCGGTCTTCGGCCGGTTGGCCGGAGATCTGGGTCATCTCGATTTTTACGTAGGAGTTGCGATCACCCTCCGCCGTGCCCTCGTCGGGTACACGATCGCCGTCGCAATCGGATCGGTGGTCGGCATATTGGTGGCAAGGGTCACCCTTCTCCGCAAGGCCGTGGGCTCGGCGATCCTCGGCTTGCAGTCCATGCCTTCCATAGCCTGGTTTCCTCTCGCCATCCTGCTCTTCCAGCTCAGCGAGAGGGCGATCACGTTCGTGGTCATTCTGGGCGCTGCTCCGGCCATCGCAGCCGGTCTGCTCGGCGGAGTCGACCATGTTCAGCCGCTGCTGGTCCGCGTGGGCCGGGTGATGGGTGCGACGGGTTTGCGGTTGTACCGATACGTAGTGTTGCCTGCCGCGCTGCCCTCATTCGTAGGCGGGCTCAAGCAGGGATGGGCCTTCGCATGGCGGAGCCTCATGGCGGGAGAGCTGCTCGTGATCGTCAACCACCAGCAGTCTCTCGGACAGCGGCTGCAGTTTGCGCGAGACCTTTCGGACGCGGAGCAGTTGCTCGCATTGATGATCGTGATCTTCGTCATCGGGGTCGTGATTGACAGCTTGTTCAGCGCGCTCGACCGATCCATCCGGCAGCGCTGGGGACTTCTAGGAGGGGAAATTTGAGTCAGGGATTCGTCGTGTGGTTCACGGGATTATCCGGAGCGGGCAAGTCGACGATCGCGAATGCGCTCCAGGCGGAGCTGACGCATCGTGGCCGCCACTCCGAGCTGCTCGACGGTGACGAGGTTCGGACCCACCTGTCAAAAGGACTCGGCTTCTCCAAGGAAGACCGCGACACCAACATCAGGCGCATCGGCTACGTCGCGCGTGTGGTCGCGCGGAGCGGCGGCATAGCGATCACCGCCGCCATCTCGCCGTACCGCGATGTTCGCGACGAGATCCGCGGCCAGACGCCGAACTTCGTCGAGGTGTTCGTGCGCTGTCCGCTCGACACGCTGGTCGAGCGCGACGTCAAGGGGCTTTATCGCAAGGCCATCGCTGGTGAGATCGCCAACTTCACCGGCGTCAGCGACCCGTACGAAGAGCCGCTTCACGCCGAGGTCGTGTGCGATACATCGATCGAGACACTCGAGGAGTCGGTGGCGAAGGTCGTGGACAAGCTGGAGCGGCTTGGCCACCTGCCGCGCCAGGTCGCTGAAAGATTGCCATCGGGGGACGAGCTGGACGCGCTTCGTGCCGAAGCGCGCGGCCTGCCACGGCTGCAGGTCGGGCAGCGTGAGCTTTCCGACCTCTTCATGCTCGCCGCCGGTGCCCTTGCGCCGGTGGATGCGTTCATGGGCAGCGACGACTATCTGTCGGTGCTCGAATCCGGGCGGCTCGCCAACGGAGAGCCCTTCACGATTCCGATCGTTCTGCGGGCCGACGCAGTGCCCACCGCCGGCCGCGTGGGTCTCTTCATCGATGATCGACCTGTCGGCATCCTCGACGTCGCCGACGCGTATGCGACCGATCACGCTCGGGAGGCGGTTGCCGTTTACGCGACCGAGGACGATGCGCACCCCGGAGTCCGCGCACTGAACGACTCCGGCCGCTGGGCCCTCAGCGGCCAGGTGATGGCGCTCGCTCGACCCAGCTCCGGCTTTCCGGAGTTCGACCTCACCCCCGCCGAGGTCCGGGCGGTCAAAGGTCAGCGCGGCTGGAAGACCATGGTCGGGTTCCAGACGCGCAACCCCGTGCACCGCGCGCATGAGTATCTGCAGAAGGTCGCTCTCGAGATCGTCGACGGATTGCTTCTGCACCCTCTGGTCGGTGAGACCAAAGGCGACGACATCCCGGCTTCGGTGCGCATGCGCTGCTACCAGGAGCTGCTCGACGGGTACTACCCGGCGGACCGCGTCCTGCTGGCGACGAACCCGGCCTGGATGCGTTACGCGGGGCCGAAGGAAGCCGTCTTCCACGCGATCGTGCGGCGCAACTACGGCTGCACGCACTTCATCGTCGGGCGAGACCACGCGGGGGTCGGAAATTACTACGACACATACGCGGCCCACCGGATCTTCGACGCCTACTCGCCCGCGGAGCTCGGGATCGACATCCTTCGCTTCGAGCACACCTTTTACTGCTCGGCGTGTGGCAGGAAGGCCGCGACCTGCCGGCCGAGTTCACGCGTCCCGAGGTGGCACGTGTGCTGATCGATGCCGCGAAGGAAGAAGCTACCGCGTGAAGTACTACCCGATCTTCCTTGACCTCGCCGGCCAGCGCTGCATCGTCGTGGGCGAAGGAAAGCTCGCCGAAGAAAAGACGGCGATGCTGGCCGAGGCCGGGGCCGCCGTCAAAGTCATTTCGTCGAACGACTACCGGCTCGGCGATCTTGCCGGTGCGCGCCTGGTCATCGTGGCTAGCGAAGACGAAGACATCAACCGGCGGACCTGGGAGGAAGCAGAGGCAGCCGGCATCCTGATCAACGTCATCGACCGCCCTGCGCGGTGCCGCTTCATCGCGCCCGCCATCGTCCGTCGCGATCCTCTGCTCATCGCGATCTCAACCGAGGGTGAGAGCCCGTTCCTCGCATCGGCGCTGCGCGCAAGGCTCGAGCGCTGGCTGGGTCGCGAGTGGGGGCCCTTCACCACGCTGGTCGGTCGCATCCGGCGGGACCTGCGCAAGCGCGGGGTTTCGATCACCGAGCAGACCGGCGCGTACCGGCGCCTCATGTCGTCCGATGTTCGATCGCTCCTGCGCGCCGGCCGGAGCCAGGAAGCGGAGCATCGGGCGGCGGCGCTCTCGCAATCCTCGGTTCGCCATTCCGGGCGCGTCGCGCTGGTTGGAGCGGGTCCTGGCGACCCCGACCTTCTGACGGTCAAGGCGCGCGAGCTCCTCGCCGACGCCGACTTCGTGCTGCATGACGCGTTGGTTTCGACGGAAACCCTTTCGCTTTGCGGCCCTGACGCTAGGCTCGAAGCGGTCGGGAAGCGGGGGGGTGGGGAGAGCGCGAGCCAGGAGCACATCAATGCGCGATTGATCGAGCTCGCAAGCGCCGGTCACTTCGTGGTTCGCCTGAAAGGTGGCGACCCGTTCGTTTTCGCTCGCGGCGGGGAGGAGCTGAGTGCGCTGACGGCCGCCGGGATCGACGTCGTGGTCGTGCCCGGTATCACATCAGCGTTCGCCGCGCCGGCCGCCGCGGGCATACCCACGACGATGCGTGGCCTGTCGTCTTCGATCGCCATCACGACTGCCCAGGGCGGCGATTCGGCCGACCGTCTCGGCGAGCTCGCTCAGGCGTCCGACACGCTCATCGTCCTGATGGCGCGATCGAATCTCGAGGAGGTCGCCCGCGTGGTCGCGCGTGCCGTTGGTGGCTCCCGGCCCGCTGCGCTGGTCAGCAATGCAACGCTGCCCAACCAGCGCACTGTCAGCGGGCCCGTCGGCGACATCGCGCGCCTCGCCGACCGCGAAGCGATCGAGGCGCCGGCGACCCTGATCGTCGGCGCCGTCGTGAATCAGGCGGAGGCGGCAGCCTGGAGCGTGGCTTCGATCGCGGCATCGTCATGAGCCGCTGACACGAACCACGCCTCGAACTGCGAGGGTGGGATCAGCACCCCGGCCGCGCGCAATCGATGGAAGAACCCCGCGAACTCCTCGACATCGCAGCGCTTCGCCTCCCGAAAATTGACCGGGAGGCGGTCACGGAAAAATACGGTGAGCAGCGAGCCGGCGCGCGCGACGTTGTAGCCCAGGCTTTTCAATCCTTCGGCCAGCTTCTCCCCGTTGTGCTCGAGCGTCGCGTAAAGCTCGGGTCCCAGCTGGGCCAGGGTGGCCTCGCCGGCCGCCATCACGACCGGGTGGCCGGAAAGAGTGCCCGCCTGGTACACGTTGCCCGCCGGCGCGACGAGGTCGAGCAGGTCCGCGCGTCCGCCGTAGGCGCCGACTGGCAAGCCGCCGCCGATGATCTTGCCCAGAACGGTCATGTCGGGCCGCACGCCAAACAGCTCTTGGGCGCCCCCAGGCGCGACGCGAAAGCCGGTGATCACCTCGTCGAAGATCAGCAGGGCGCCGTTCTGGTCGCAAAGGCCGCGCAGCCCGGACAGGAAGTCGCGGACGGGTGGGACGACTCCCATGTTGGCGGCGACAGGCTCCACGATCACCGCAGCGATCTGGCTCCGATTGGAGGAGAACAGTGACGAGACCGAATCGACGCTGTTGTACTCGGCGACCAGGGTCTGGGCGGCCACCGGTGCGGCCACTCCCGCGCTGCCGGGGATCGACAAAGTGGCAGCCCCGGACCCAGCCTCGACAAGCAGCGAATCGGCATGGCCGTGATAGCCGCCGTCGAATTTGATCACGAGGTCCCGCCCGGTCGCCGCGCGCGCCACTCGTAGCGCACTCATCGCGGCTTCGGTGCCGCTGTTCACAAACCGCATGCGTTCGATCGAAGGCATGCGCGACCGGATCATCTCAGCCAGGCGGACCTCCCCCGGCGCCGTTGCGCCGAACGGGCCTCCCGCTGCGACCGCGGCATTGATCGCCCGCGTGACGGTCGGATCGGCGTGGCCGAGGATGAGCGGGCCGAATGCTCCGACGTAATCGATGTACCGATTGCCATCTGCGTCCCAGACGTTCGATCCCTCGCCGCGGACCATGATGGGGGCGTCCCCGCCGACCGCGCGATAGGCACGCACGGGGCTGTTCACCCCGCCGGGAAAAAGTTTGGCTGCGCGGTTGCGCCACGAAGCGACGCCGCCTTCCTCCATCGGGCCTACGAGCCGGTGGGGAGGGGTGCCCGCGTGCTTCGCGTTCTCAGCCAGTCCATGTAAACGTCGACAGCCTCTGTGACCAGCGGCTCGACGCGGCGGCTGTAGGCCTGGGCCTCGAGCCCGTGAGTGCCCGGAGTCATCGCCAGCAGTCGGTCGATGTCCAGCAGGCGGCCGTTCAGCTTCTCCCGCACCGCATGATCAAGGGCGGAAGGAGTCGAGATGTCCGCCACGGGGCATTCGGGCGACCTGGTGAGCTCATGCCACGGGCCCGCCAGCGCGATCGCCACGGCGGCGCTCGAGTGAGCCAGCTCAGCCGCGGCCTCGAGCGTGGCGCTCCCCGCTCCCAGCTTGTGGGCGAGAAGAGCAGCGCGTCCGGCGGTCCGGCTGGCCACCGTCACATCCGCGCCACGGCGCTTGGCCGATGTGGCGAGCGCAGCGCCCATGGTGCCCGCACCCACGACAAGGACCGGATGGCCGCGCAGCTCGGCTTTGTCCGCCAGCCACGCGATCGCTCGCTCACCAAGACCACGCGTCATCGCGGGACGGCCCGCTCGCGCGCGACGGCCCGTCGCAATTGCGGTCTCGAACAGTCGCCTGACCATCCCGTCGACCGCTCTGCCCCCGTGGGCCTCCGCAAGCGCCTGGCGCACCTGGTGCAGAACCTCGTCCTCTCCGACCACACCGCTCTCCAGGCCCGCGGCGACGCGGATGAGATGGCGCGCGGCCTCCTCCTGCAAGATCGGACGGATTTCGCCGATCCCCCGCGGCATCTGACCGAATCCATACAGCTCGGTCCGCTGGCAGGTGCTGAGGAGGACGCCGGTCGGGCCAAGCCCAGACTCATCGAGCTCCTCGCGGAAGGTCTCGCGCGTTTCAGAGTCGTGCCGGCTCGAGTCCATCACCAATGCCCACAACATCTCGCTCATGCCTTGACTCCGGCGGGCTTGAGCGCATCCCTCGCGACAGATGCAAGGGCATCGATGAACTCAGGCCTGGTGTTGAACGACGCGGTACGCCTGATCCTCATGTCCCGAGCGCGCGCGAAGCTCTGCGCCTCGACGTCGAGGTCGTAAAGGATCTCGAGGTGGTCGGCGACGAATCCGATGGGGCAGACCAGCACATCCCGGGCGCCCGACCGTTCGATCGCCGCGAGCAGGTCAGGCCCCAGCCAGGGCTCGCCCGTGGTGCTCGCCGACTGGAACGCAAACTCCCATTCCGGAACCTTCATGGCGGCTGTCACGAGCCTACAACTCTCCAGCAGCCGCTCCTGGTAGCCATCGCCCTCGGAGACGATACGAGCCGGCAGGCTGTGCGCGGTGAAGAAGAGACGCTCCGGCCATGACTCCGCGAGCCGCTCGGAGAGGATGCGCACGACGGCCTGGATGAAGGCGGGATGGTCGTGAAAACCTCGGACGAAGATCAGCTCTCCGTCCCAGGCCTTGGCGAGGGCCCGCTCGTACGCGCCCAGGCTCATGTCGGCGAAATGAGGCGCCAGCGGCAAGCCGACCAATCGCTCAATGCCTGCCTTCCTGGCCTCGGCCGCGCCGTCGGCGATGAAGGGTGAGGCGTGCTTCATACCGGCGAAGGTGGCCAGCCCAAGTCGTTCGCCCAGGGCCGCGGCCTGCGCCCTTGTGATCTCGGTCAGCGGTGAGCCCCCGATGGCGCGATACCGCTCCGTCAGCTCGGCGAGCGCCTCGGGCGACGGCTTGCGCCCGCCGCGAATGTGCGTGTAATAGTCCTCGATGCCGGCTTCGCCGGCGGGGCTGCCGTAAGCCATGCACAGCACTCCGGTCTTCAGCTCAGGCGACACGCGCCACCTGCCACTCGTGGACCGTCTCGACGAGCAGCTGCAGATTCTCGAGCGGGGTCGAGGGATGCACGCCGTGTCCCAGGTTGAAGATGTGGCCCGGCCGCCCGCCGGCGCGACGCAGCACGTCGCGGGTGCGCGAGCGGACCAGTTCGGCCGGCCCGAGAAGCACCGCGGGGTCAAGGTTGCCCTGGATGCCTCGGTCGAAACCCACCATCTTCCAGCCGGTGTCCAGCGGCACCCGCCAGTCCAGGGAGATGATGTCCGGGCCGGTCGCGGCGATTGGCCCCAGCAAGCCGACCGTGTTGGTGCCGAAATGAATGCGAGGCACCTCCAGCGGCGCCAGCGATTCGAAGATCGCGGTGGTGTGCGGCTCGACGCGTTCCCGGTAGTCCTCACGGGCCAGCGCGCCGACCCACGAATCGAAAAGCTGCACCGCGGCCACACCTGCCTTCACCTGCGCTTGCAGGTAACCGGCCATGGTGGCGGCGAGCTTCGCGAGCAGCAGGTCGAACGCAGCCGGCTGCGAGTACATGAAGGCCTTGACCTTGGCGAAATCTCGGCTCGGCTTGCCTTCGATCAGGTAGCTCGCCAGCGTGAACGGCCCACCCGCGAAGCCGATCACCGGCACAGGCGACTGGGCCACCACCTGGCGGATCGCGGCGATCACGTTCGGCGCGGCATCGTCTCCGGCCGGGACGCGCAGCCGGTCGATGTCCGCGGCATCCGTGATGGGATGAGCGATCACCGGCCCGACGTTTTCGACGAGCTCAAAGTCGACGCCCATCCCCTGCAGTGGCAGCATGATGTCCGCGAACATCACGGCCGCGTCGACCCCGAGCCTGCGCACCGGCTGAAGGGTGACCTCGGCGCAAAGCTCCGGCTGCGCGACGATGTCGGCAAGCGTCCAGCGCTCCCGCAGCTTGCGATACTCGGGCAACGACCGGCCGGCCTGCCGCATCAACCAGACAGGGGTGACGTCGACAGGGCGGTGGTTGGCCGCGTCGAGAAAGCCGCTCAATTGGTCTCGTTGGCTCCGAGCAGCGCGGTGATCTCGGCGATCGGGCGGTGGACGCCGACAAGGATGGGCGTGTCACGGACGGTCGATCGCCGGCTGTCGGTCTCACGCAGCGCGCGCACCAGCTCGCTGAACTTCGGGAGGTCGTCCGTCTCATACGCGACCAGGAAATCCATATCGTCGAGACCGAAGCTGTTGGCAAGGAGCTGTCGAACCTCCTGGAAGTCGTGACCGATCCGCATGTGCTCGTTCATGATTCCCTGCCGTGCATCACGGCTGAGGAGGTACCAGTCGGTCGCCTTCGTGAACGGGTAGACGATGAGGTAGCGCGATCGTTCACCGCTGAAGAGTGACTGCTCTTGCGGAGTGGGCTTCTTCACGTACTGCGAGGCCTGGATGAGGCCGAGGAAGCTGTGGCTGACGCTCATCCACCGTCCCATCCCTGAGCGGAGCACTGCCGCGGATTTCTCCTCCAGGGATTCGAGAGACGGCGCGAGGCTCCACAGCAAGAGATCCGCTCCGGCTCGCAAGCCGACCATCGAGTAGGCGTGCGTCGTGACCTCGGGCTGCGCGTTGACCGCCGCGATGAGCTCCTCCGCGGTGCGGCATCGCTCGGCGGACGGCATGCGCCGCCAGGCGGGGTCGAGACCCAGCGCGAGGGCATGGACGAAGCGGCGATCGCTCATCTCTTCGCGTTCAGCCAGGACGCGGCGTCGGCCGCGAAGTAGGTCATGACGATGTCCGCACCGGCACGGACGATCGCAGTCAGCGACTCGAGAACCGCGCCGCGCCGGTCGAGCCACCCGCGCTCGGCCGCAGCCTCGATCATGGCTGCCTCGCCGCTGACCTGGTAGGCCGCAAGCGGCACGTCGAATCGATCTCTCGCGCGCGCCAGCAGGTCCAGCGAGGTGATCGCCGGCTTGACCATCAAGATGTCCGCGCCTTCATCCGTGTCGAGCTGCATCTCTCGCATGGCTTCGCGTGCGTTGGCGGGGTCCATCTGGTAGGACTTGCGGTCGCCAAAGCTTGGCGTCGAGCCGGCCGCTTCTCGGAAAGGACCGTAGAGCACCGACGCGTGCTTCGAGGCGTACGCCATGATCGCGGTGTTTTCCAATCCGGCGGGATCGAGCGCCGACCGCAAGGCACCCACCTGGCCATCCATCATCGCGCTCGGAGCCACGACATCGGCTCCGGCCTCGGCATACGCGACAGCGGCTTCCGCCAGGAGTGGCAGTGTGGCGTCGTTGTCGACCTGCTCGCCGTGAAGCACACCGCAGTGCCCGTGCGTCGTGTATTCGCAAAGGCAAACGTCAGCCGCCAAAACGAGCGGAAGGTTCTCCGCCTTGAGCATCCGCAAGGTCTGTGCGACAGGCCCGTTCTCGTCGGCCGCGGCCCGACCGTCATGATCCTTGGCGTCGGGGATGCCGAAGAGCAAGATGCCTCCGACACCCAGTCCGGCCAGGCGGTGGGCTTCTGCGACGGCTACGTCCGCGCTGAGCCTGGCGTGGCCCTTGAGCGATGCGATCGGCTCCCGGCGATCGCGACCCGACACCACGAAGAGCGGAGCCAGGAACCGCCCCGGTTCGAGCCGCGTCTCGCGCACCAGCGCCCGCAGGGCGGGGTTGGCACGAAGCCGCCGCGGCCGCTTGCCGGCGGGCGTGCTCACGGTCCGGACGCGTACAAGCTCACGCATTCCTAGCCTCCAGCGGTACGGTACGGGAAACTGCGGCGGCCAGAGATTCGGCGCTTTGCGAATCCGCCTCGGCGATCACGTGGAAGCCGTGCTCGCGTGCGCTGGAGGTGGTGCGTGGTCCGATCGTCACCGCCGGCAGGGTCGGCGGACCGCCCAGCGTGAGGTAGCCGCGCACGGCCGAGCCGGACGCGAACACCACAACGGCCAATTCAGGGTCCGCCAAGGCGGCGCGCATCGGTTCGGCCGATGTTGCCGGCCCCTCCACGGTTCGATAGACAGTCATCTCTTCGACGATCGCCCCCCGCCGGCGCAGGCGGTCGGGAAGATCGCTCGCCGCTGCTGAAGCCCGCACAAGAACGATTCGCCTTCCTTCCACATCGGGCAGCGTGTCGGCGAGGGCGAGCCCGTTGGCTTGCGCCGGGACGTGACCGGGTTTGATGCCGCGTGCCTCGAGGGCATGGGCCGTTTTCTCGCCGACCGCGGCGTACCGAGGGGCGAGAGGCAGCTCGGCCAGAGCGTCGACCCCCTGGACGCTGGTGAGGACGATCCAGTCAAAGCTCGCGAGATCGCTTGCTTTGAGCTCGAGCGGCTCCGTTTCGACTGCCGGCACGGCGTGGACTCGATAGCCAAGATGCTCGAGCGCCTTGACCAGAGGGTCGGCGAAGCCCAGGGGCCTGGTGACGAGCACCGAGGTCATCGCAGCGCGACCTGAGCCACCAGCCGCTGCCCTGCTTCAGCGGCGAGTCGTACTCCGTCTTCCCGCGCGCCCCGGATGCTCTCGACTCGCATCCCTGAACCGTCGCTGTTCACGCCGGCGACCAGCAGGGTGAACGTCAGTCCGGCAATCGATGCGTACGCTCCGACCGGCGCGCGGCAGGTGCCGCCCGTAGCTCTCAACACTTCTCGCTCTATCTCTACCGCGATCCTCACGTCGGGCACATCGATTTCACTCAGGATCTCGAGCAGCTTTGGGTCGGAACGGCGAGCCTGGATGGCCAGCGCGCCCTGGCCCGGGGCCGGCGCCACCGTCTGTGGATCCAGCCTCTGGTCGATTCGTTTGTCCCGACCGAGCCGGTCGACCCCGGCGGCCGCGATCACCAGCGCATCCACCACGCCCTCGTCCAAGCGCTTCAGCCTCGTGTCGACGTTTCCGTGCAGAGGGATCACGCGCAGGTCAGGCCGCACCGCCCGCAGGAATCCGGTGCGGCGCGGGCTGTCGGTGCCCACGGTCGCGCCCTGGGGTAGGCCGGCCAGCGTTTGACCACCTTGGCGGGTGATGAGCGCATCGCGGGCGTCCGCACGTTCCGGGTACGCCGCGATCACCAGGTCGGGCTCCTGCTCGAGCGGGACATCCTTAGCGCTGTGGACGGCGACGTCCACCTGGCCCTCGAGCAGGGCGCGCGCGATCGCCGCCACGAAGACGCCTTCGCCTGGAGACATATCCACTGGCCTCGTATCACCTTCCGTGACGATCGGGACCAGCTCGACTTCGTGCCCCGCCTCGCTGAGCCGCCCGGCGACGATCTGGCTCTGGATCAGGGCCAGCTGCGAGCCGCGCGTGCCAAGGCGAAGACGCATGGCGGAGGAGTGCACGGCCAAATTATCCCCAAATCGCCTTGGGTCACCGAGGACGCTCGCGTCCTCTTATATGTCTTAGGTCTGCTCGGGACGAGGCTCGGGCACGATGAGGGCCACCAGCTGTTTAGTGAGTTTCACCGCCTCGCTCGCGGCATGCTCGACACGCTCGAGGTCTCGGATCGCGAGCTTGAGCTGGTCGACTTTCGATGGGTCGGCGGCGGCCGCCTCGACTTTCTTCTTGGCAAATGACGAAAAAGCGGCGACGACGCCAAGCAGGTTGTTGTAGTCGTGAGCAATGCCGGCCAGCCTGGCTTGCTCCGACTCGTTGATCTCATTCACGCTGTTGAGGAGAGGCCATTATCCACCTTGTTAAGCGGATCGATTGTCAAGCCTCGTCTGGAGCCGTGACGGCCCGGGCCCCTAGCGTTACGATCTGCCGGTTCCTAGGGAGAGTCACATGAGCACCGCCCGCATCCTGGTCGCCGAGGACAACGAGGACAACGCCGAGATTCTTCGTGAGTACCTGCAGGCGCTCGGGTACTCGGTCGCCTTTGCTCCAGATGGAAACCGGGCGATCGACATGGGTGCGAGCGGCGATTATGACCTGATCATCCTGGACGTCCACATGCCCCTCTACGACGGCACCGAGGTCCTCAGAATGCTGAGAGCCCGTCATCGCCTTCGTCCCGTCAAGGTCATAGCGCTCACGGCCGACCCGCTCCCGCAGACGCGCCAGGAGCTCGAGAGGGCCGGCCTGGACGGTTTCCTCGCCAAGCCGGTCGATCTCAACGAGCTTCAGGCGGAGATCGTCCGAGTGCTGGGAGAGGGCTAGCGGGCCCCGAGCCCGTCGACCCGCTGGTCAAGCGGCTGCGCGGAAAGATCAGCGACCACGCCGGAGGCGGGCTCATAACAGCCGTGCCCGAGGCGCACCCCCAGCTGAAAATCGTCGCGCGCGGCTCGACCCGGCGCTGATACGGTTATTGGCGGCTAAGGGATCTCCTGGAACGGAGAACGAAATTTTGCGGGGGTGCGTAAATGCATAAGTTGCGCAGTTCATTCCTGGCTTGCGTGGGTATCGCCTGCGTCTTAGGAGCCGTGATAGGCATCTCGCCGGGGGTAATCGCCGGCAATGCCCCTGCATACAGCCTCGCCAATGTCGGCCCATACGGTGGCGAGCCATCGATCGTATCCGACTCCGCCGGCGTGCTTTACGACACCACTCCTCAGGGTGGAACGTTGACCTACAAGTCGACGAACCTGGGCGCGACGTGGCAGCCGGTGGCAACTGCAGACCCGAACAGCGGCGACGATTGTCTGGCGACTGACCAGGCGAATTCGGTATACCTGTGCAACCTCGCGGGCAGCCAGGGTGTGGCTCCTTTGCAGGCGGATGTGTGGAAGTCGGTCAACCACGGCGCGAGCTGGACCCACGGCGCGGGCGCCATTCCGCAATGCGGCACGAGCTGCTCACCCTTTGGCGTCGACCGCGACTGGTTGGCCGCATCGATCCTTCCACCCGCTACGACGACATCCCAGGCCGAAGTCGTCCTGATGTATCACGACTTCTATGGCCCGAGCCAGATCTGGGTCAACATCTCACACGACGGCGGCGCGACATTCGGTGCGCCGCAGGAGGTGCTGGCGAGCCCCGCGGTCAAGCCGGGAGCGGTGGCCGGTACTTTGGTCGCTCAGGGCTACACGTTCTGCAACACAGTGCCCGCCGGCGTACAGATCGCCCCGCCCGGCACGCCTCACGCCGGCCGAATCTTCGTGGCGTGGATCGCGGCCGACCTTCCGCAAAACGCGACCGGCTGCAACGTCACGATGATGCAGGCGTTCCACACGTTGTGGGTCTCGTACTCAGACGACAACGGGTTGACATGGACGCCGCAGCAAGCATTTGACGCAGGTATCGGTCACGACTCTTCAACGCCTTTTGTCGGGTTCACGATCGACAACCAGGGCAACCCGTACTTCGGTTTCGCCATCAACCTGACGGCCAATCCGGCCACTTGTTCGGCGGAGTCCGCCGCCGGCACGGTGCAGTCGGATACCTCGTGCGAGTACGACATGTACGTCGTGTGGTCGAACAACGGCGGCACGGTGTGGGACGGTGGTGGCGGCCTGATTCCGGGCAGCGCCGCAAGACCGTACAGGGTGAATCCGGCGGCGGAACGCGGGACCCATTTCTTCCCCTCGATCGCGGCGGGCGATCCGGGCAAAGTGGATGTGGCCTACCTTCGCACGTCCGAAATCGTGCCGACCGACTCTCTCGGTAAAGCGCTTCCGGGCGGTTGCGCCGGCCCTGGGCCGGCCAACGGAAACCCGCCCACCTATCCGCCCGCCTGCCCGTGGAACCTCTACGCGGCGCAGTCCGTGAACCTCGGCCAGGGTCCTGGAAGCGCGACGTGGACGGCAACCCAGATCACAACGACGGCGATGCACATCGGGGACATCTGCAACCTGGGCATCTTCTGCGTTCCTACCATCTCGAGCCGCAACCTGCTCGACTTCATCACCGAGGACCTCGACCAGCGAGGCTGCGCCCATATCGCTTACGCGGACGACAACACCGTCAAGTTGCTTCGCGCGGCGAACCAGACCTCGGGCACCTGCATCGGCAAGGCCAAGTAGCACATCGGGGGGCCGGCTCCAAGCCGGCCTCCCACCTCCGATTTCCACCGATTGGCGCGCCGTAAAGTGGGAACAATCAACGACATATGAACCAGCTGAAGACGGCGTTCTGGATGGTCGCGCTGACAGTCTTGCTCGTCTTGATCGGACGCTTTTTCTTCGGCGCGACAGGCACGATCGTCTTCCTCGGGCTCGCCATCGTCATGAACGGCGTGGCCTACTGGTTCAGCGACCGGCTCGCTCTCGCCGCTGCGCAAGCCAAGGAGGTGGGACCGGCCGAAGCGCCGATGCTTCACCGCCTGGCCGACCGGCTGGCGGTGCAGTACCACGTGCCGAAGCCAAGGGTCTACCTCAGCCCCGACCCATCGCCGAACGCGTTCGCGACCGGGCGCAATCCCTCGCATGCCGCGATCTCCGTCAACCAGGGTCTTTTGCGGATCCTTGACGAAGAGGAGCTGTACGGAGTGCTCGCCCACGAGTTTGCTCACGTGCGGAACCGCGACATCCTCATCAGCTCGGTGGTGGCGGTGATGGCCGGCGCCATCACGATGATCGCCAACATCGCCCAGTGGGGCCTCCTGTTCGGCGGCTACGGCGGGCGCGACGAGCGTGACCAGGGTGGCGGCGGCCTCCTGGTCGGGCTTTTGATGATCGTCCTGGGACCCATCGCGGCGGCTCTGATCCAGCTTGCGGTGTCTCGCTCGCGCGAATACGAAGCGGACCACACGGGCGCTGAGGTTTCCGGCGACCCGATGGCGCTGGCCTCAGCGCTACGCAAGCTGGAGCGGGCGACCGAGGTGGTGCCCGCCCAGACCGGCACGCCGGCGTTCGCCCATCTGTACATAGTCAATCCGCTCAAAGGACAAACCCTGGCCGGCCTGTTCAGCACGCACCCGCCGCTGGAGGAGCGAATTCACCGCCTCGAGGCGATGGCCGCCGGCATCCGCCGGTAGCTTTCAAGATCTTGCTTCAGCTCCGCGACTACGCAATCAAGGCCGGTGAGATGGCCGAGTGGGTCGATGAGTGGCGTACGCGGATCGCGCCGCTTCGCCGGAAGCATGGCTTCGAGGTCGTCGGAGCCTGGACCGTTGAAGGCGCGGATCGCTTCGTCTGGATTCTCAGATATGTGGGGACGAAGTCGTGGGAACAAGCAGACTCGGAGTACTACGAGTCACCTGAGCGGAAGGCGATGAATCCCGACCCGGCAAGGCATGTGGCGAGCGCGGCGACGACCTTGATTCAATCGGTCCTCTAGCCCAGCCACCATCCGGTATTACCTTCGGGCTGCGAGGGTCGTTCCTCTGAATTAGAGTGGCGTTTGCAATGGTGGCGTGGCGGGCTGTGGCCGCCTCCCTGTTGGTGCTGATCGTGGCCGGTTGTGGAGCTGGATCGGGCAACACGACTGGAATGGGATCCCAAGCCGGCCCCAGTCCGGTCGTCCTCGCCGATACGTCACCTGGCCGGCTCCAGGTTTCGGTCACGTTGTCGACAGGGGGCTATGACGTCGCGACACGGGACAACACCCGGATCGACGTGTCGTTCAGCGCCAGCGGGCATCCGGTGAGATTCGTGTCAGGCGAGCACGTGACGTGCGATTCCGCCGGGCTCACTCAGTACACCGGCACCTTTGAGGGCACATTCGTCACCGCCATCATCGCCGGCAAGCCGTTGACGTGCCGCTACCTCTAT
>VBKD01000082.1:0-5272 GCA_005888075.1 Chloroflexota bacterium | reverse complement strand
ACGCACCGTCGTGACCTTCGACGCTGCCACGAGCTCTGGCCTGTGGGGGGTCGTTGCGCTTGGCCCCATGTCGAAAGCGGTTGCACGCCCCGACGCCATCACTGCCGGTCAGGCCACGCTGGACACAACCGGCCTTCAAGCAGGGATCGGATCACTGGCCTTCACGCTGCAACCGGGCCAGCTTCGACTGGCGGCGCCGGAATTCAAGGCGGTATCGGGATCGTCGCAATCATCAACGATGATCGCTGTCACCTGGGTTTAGGGCCTAGGGCTCTTTCGGTTCCTCTTCTTCGTCCGTCTCTTCTTCGCTGATCACCGGATCTCTGATCAGCTCATCCTCATCGCTGTCCGAGAACAGGTCTCGTACCTCCGCGCCTGAGGTTTCGAAGTCACCGACGTCCTCGCTCGAATCTTCTTCGACCAGCTCGCCCGCCTGCCTGGACTCTTCGAGCAGCTGGTCGTAGGCCCGCTGCGCCTCGTCCGAGCTCGGGTATTCGTACACCTCGGTACCTGGAGGTATGTCCGCGCCGTCGAACTCGTCGACGCCGTGCCTCAGGATGTACGAGCGTCCCGTATCCGGGTCATTGACCAATGACAGGAAGCGCTCGTCGGTCAGCTCGGCACGTCGCTCGGCTTGGCCATCGTTCTCCAACGCCAGGACCCGACTGATGATCTGTTCCTCGCTGCGCTCTTGCATGTCTCCCCCTTAAAACGCTCAGCATGCACCATTGACCGGTTGAACCGGTTTCGCCCGGAACACCATGCCCCTCCGCTCCAATCGCGAAGGATTTACTGAACTTAATTTGACTCCTCGAGGTCCCATGGGGGACCGTGTTCGGTGATGCGTGCCCGAACCCTTGCTTTGTCGCCCGGCCTGGGTGTCCTAATGCTGGTGATCAACCAGATAGGCGCGGCTGCGGCTTCCAATCCGTACGTCACGGGCACGACGGGTTACGACTACTCGTATGTGCAGTGCGGTGCGGCCGCGCCGGCGGCTGGTTTCGGCATCGTCGGCGTCAATGCGGGCTACCCGTTCACCTACTACAACCAGTGCCTGTCGGCGGAATTCAGCGCCGCCGCGAACACCGGCAACGGAGCCGTGTACATCAACACGGGTTATGACCCGTCTTACACCGCCGTCGATGGCCGGCACACAACACAGGAGTGCGCGAACGCTTCCGCGAACGTTGCGGGCACGCCCGCGCAGCAAGCCGCCTGGGCCGTCGGCTGCAGCGAGGCGCAGCGTGACCTGACTTACGCGAGCGCGCAGTCGGTGAGCTCCCCGAGCGCGTGGTGGCTCGATGTCGAAACTGCCAACAGCTGGTCGAGCAGCGACCTCAGCCTGAATCAGTACACCATCCAGGGCATCATCTCGACGCTTCGATCGGCCACCACCGCCCCGGTCGGTATCTACTCCACCGACGCGCAGTGGGGATCGATCACGGGCGGCTATCAGGCCTCGGTGGATGCGGACTGGGTGGCGACTGGCCAGCGCACCGCAAAAAAGGCCCGAACGTATTGCTCGTCGACCGGGTTCACGGGCGCCAAAGTCTGGCTCGTGCAGTACGTGACCACGATCGACCGCGACCTCGCGTGCTGAGGACCTAGCAGCACCCAGGCTCGCCGTCAGGTCACGAACTTTCGCTTAGCCTAATCGCGTGGGGCAGCAAACGAGCATAAAGGAGGCGGTCGACCGGCTCGTTCAGGCCTGGCGCGGCGAGGTGCAGGCCCGCATGCTCTACACAATCCTCGCGGAGCGGGTGAAAGACGAGAGGAAGTCGGAGATCATCCGCGCCATCGCGGACGCCGAGGGTTCTCACAGGCAGCGCATCGAGCAGCGGCTGCGCGAGCTGGGCCAGCCGGTACCCGACGCCGGCTCGGTCAAGCTCTCAGTGGCACAGCGCTTGCAGGCCAAGCTGGCGCCGGTGGAGACGGTGATGGACCGGATGGAGGCGGCGGAGGAAGTCGAGATCACCGACCGCTACAAGCGGTCGACCGGCGATCCCGAGACCGATGCCGTGCTGCAGGCGATCCGCGCCGAGGAGCAGGGCCATTCGAAGTCGCTCGAATCGATGCAGGTGGCGCACCACGCCGTCGACACTGCGACATCGCCGCAGGGCCGGCTCAACCGGATACTCGGGCGCGAGACCTGGCACCGCACCGGATCGGGATGGATTTCCGGCGCGATCTACGGCGCCAACGACGGGCTGGCCGCGGTGTTCGGGATCGTGGCCGGCGTATCGGGCGCCACCGGCGGATCGAGCTTCGTCCTCACGGCGGGCCTGTTCGGAGCCATCGCCTCGGCTCTGTCGATGGCGACCGGCGCCTTCCTGGCCGAGCGGTCGGAAGGAGAGGTGGCCGCGGCCAACGTGGCGCGCGAACGCCAGGAGATCATCGAGAATCCGGAGGAGGAGATCGAGGAGGTCTCCCTTTTCTACCAGCTGAAGGGAATCGAAAAGGCGACGGCGGACAATCTTGCCCAGCAGCTCTCCAAGGATCCGGACGCGCTGCTCAAGGTGCATGCGCCGGAGGAGCTTGGCAACACGGAGGCGACCAGCCGGCCCGCGCAGGCAGCGATCGCCGCGGGCGTCAGCACGTTGGTCGGCGCCATGGTGCCTGTGATTCCGTTCTTCTGGTTGCGTGGCACGACCGCCGTGATCACAGCCGCGCTCGTCTCGCTGGTCGCGCACTTCGCGGTCGGAGCGGCCAAGTCGCTGTTCACGCTGCGGACCTGGTGGTCGGCCGGCCTCGAGATGACGCTCGCCGGAATCATCGTCGGCGGGATCACATTCGCCATCGGGTTGGTCGCGAAGGTCGGCGGCTAGATTTTGGGCCGTGAGGACTCGAACTGCCACACGGACGATGAGATGGCGGCGATGAGCTGCCAGCCCGCGTCGCCGCCGATGCCGTCCGTCATGACCGTCAGGACGTAGCCCCCATCTGGCCCTGAAACCAGGGCGGCGTCGTTCTGGACCAGGTCGATTGCGCCTTTTTTGTGCACCACGGTTATCCCGCCGGCGACACCCGATGGGATGCCGTTCTCGGTGGCCGTTCCGGTAAGCGCGGGGTAGAGCCAGGCCTCGGCTGCAGCGCCACCCAGGTCACCTCTTGCCTCCGCCGCCCACAGCGCGGCCAGGTCATTCGAGGTCGTCGTGTTGACATCGAACAAAGAGGATGACTTCGCGCCGTGGGCGGCGGCCCACGCGTTCAAGGCGTCAGAGCCACCGACATCGCGGACCAGCATGTGGCCCGCGGTGTTGTCGGACTTGATGCCGGCGCGCCAGGCGAGGTCGTTGCGAGTGAAGCAGGCGCCCTGCGCATAGTCGGCGTACCAGCCTTCCTCGTAATCATCCGGCTCGAAGCAGACGACACCGTTCGGATCCGTCCTGCCGGCGGCGATGTTCTGCGCTTCCATCATCAGCGCGGCGAGCTTGTAGGTGCTGGCCGCGGTGAAGATGGCATTGCCGTCGTAGGACCACGTGACCGGGCCGGCGCCGCCGAGCTCGATCAGGGTTACACCGGCGGATCCACCACTGGCCGCGATGATGTGCTCCACTGCAGCGCTGAGCACAACCGGGTTGTGTGTGAGCGTGGACAGCGTTGCGGCCACATGCTGGGTAGCGCTGGAGAGCACGCCCGTGGAGACAGCCGACGCCGGCTGGGCGGCTTCGAGCGGCGCATTGCGCTGCTTCGAAGCGCTAACTTTGGCTGCGACCGGCGGTGCGACCGTCAAGACGGCCGCGGCTGCGACCAGCAGGGCGATGAGAACTGAACGACGCATCCGTCACGACCGGCAGCGGAGGTGAATCACGTGACGCAAGTTGCTCGCCATCGCTGGGAGTCAACTGGGGAATCACTGGCAGATTGCGCGTAACACCTAAAGCTTTTGTAAGCCGCCGGATGACGTGGGCCGAGGCAATCTCACGGCGTCTCGAGACGCCGTCACTCATGAGGCAGGAAGTTTGTCGACCCGGACCGCGCGGCCCAGCAGCACCGAGATGACTCGTTCGGAGGTGGACGGGTCGCCACTCGTCCAGAAGTGCTCAGTGCTGCAGGAGATGCCATCAGCGGCCAGGTTGCGCTCGTTCAGCACTCGACCCAGCTGACGCGCGACCGCGGCTCCGGTGTCGACCAGCGTCACGCCGGGCCCGGCCAGGTCCGAGATCACGGGCTTGAGAAAGATGTAATGCGTCGACCCGAGGACGATCGTGTCCGCACCCGCGTCGAGCAGAGGCCGGATGTAGCCTTCGACCTTTCGCCTCAACTCAGGGCTGTCGAGATCGGCGGCTTCCACGTGCTCGACCAGGCCGGGTACCGGCTGGTTGATCACCTTCACGTTCTTGCCGAAGCGGTCCAGGAGGCTGGCCATCCGGTCGGACCCACCCATGGCCGCGGGAACGATCGCGCCGACGATTCCCGAGCTTGTCGCGGCAGCGGCGGGCTTGATCCCCGGCTCGATCCCGACCACCGGGATGGTCAGGGCGGCGCGCAAGGCCTCGGCAGATCCCGCCGTGCCGGTGTTCGAGCCGATGACGATCGCCTTGACACCCTGGCCGACGAGGAATTCGGCGATCTCGAGGCCCCGGCGGCGAACGAAACCGAGGGGTTTGTCACCCCATGGGGCGTTCGCCGAATCGGCCACGTAGTGAATCGACTCGTTCGGCAATGCCGAACGGATCTCGCGCAGCACCGAGAGCCCCCCGACACCCGAGTCGAAGATACCTATGGGGGCCTCGTTCACGGGTCAATTCTCGGCCCTGGACGAGTTCAAGCGGCCCGTTCGGCGTCGCCGGCTATGGCTCCCTTCGTCCGCCCATGCGTTTATGCCTCATGGGTGCAACCGGCAATCGGGTGCCGCAATGGGTTTCGGACCACCCCTGGAGCTGGGGCGTCATGTTCGGCGCCTTGGTGGGTGGAGGCGTCCTTGTTCTGAGCACGCTCAAATACGGGCTCCGGCTGTCCAACCTGATCCTCGGCGTGGTCGTTTTCATTGCCTTTGGATTGCTGGGTTTCGCAGGCCGGCTGGCAAGGCGCTTCACGCCCGGAGGGCCCGTCTAGCCGTCCTGGCGTTAGCCTTGGGGCGTGTCGCCGGCGCTGATCTCACCAGACGGGCGTTGGTGGTGGGACGGGGCTCGGTGGCGCAGCCGCCTCGTCGAGGGTGAGCTCGACCTTTTCTGGTTCACCAGCTCACCTGACTGGTTCGGACGGGTCGCCCTCACCGGCCTGATCGGCCTGATCCCGATCATCGGCACCATCAACCTGTTCGGCTGGA
>VBKD01000081.1 GCA_005888075.1 Chloroflexota bacterium | reverse complement strand
TGCCGCCCGCCGGATTTCACTATCTCGACCGCGGCGCGGCTCCGTTTGTCGTGGAGTTGCTTTACGGGATGCTCGCCCTGTTCATCCTGTTCGGGCTCGTGATCGGCGGCATCCTGCTGATCGTGTTCAGGCCGGTGCACGTGGCGTTCGGCATCGGTGTGCTGGTGATTGCGGTCGCGCTGGTCGCCCCTTGGTGGCTGATCTCCCTTTATTTCTTTGGGTCCGTTCTCGTCGCATCGGACACGCTGGGGATCGGGCGCGGTCTCGATCCGAGGCGGCTGATCGCAGTCGCCCGCCAGAACCCCGACCCATCGCTTCACGTCGCTCTGGTCTACGGCGGCGGAAGCATCGCGTTGGCGGTCATCAGCTCTGTGGCGAGCTTCGTGATTCCCTTCGGTGGTGTGATCGGGGCGCTCGTCACGCCGGCGATTCTGGCCATGGTCGTGCCGTGGCTCGCGAGATTCCGAGTCGACGGTTACACTCAGACATGATGTCGGAGAACGACCGCGTCGGCATCACCCCGAAGAGCTGGA
>VBKD01000147.1 GCA_005888075.1 Chloroflexota bacterium | reverse complement strand
CGAGATCTTCCGGTCGGTGACGAGCACGTACGGTTCGTCCAGCACGGCTTCCATCCGGTCCGGGTTGGTCACCATGTAGGCGGCGATGTAGCCGCGGTCAAACTGCATGCCTTCGACCACCTCGAGCTCGGTGGCGACGGCCTGGTTGTCCTCGACGGTGATGACGCCGTCCTTGCCGACCTTGTCCATCGCGTCCGCGATGAGCTCACCGATGACCTGGTCCTGAGACGAGATCGCCGCGACGTGGGCGACGTCTTCGTGGCCCTTGACCGGAACCGAAAGCTTCTTGATCTCGTCGACGACGGCCTGGACGGCCTTCTCGATTCCGATCTTCAGCTGCATCGGGTTGGCGCCCGCGGTTACGTTGCGGAAGCCTTCGCTGATCATGGTCTGCGCCAGGATCGTCGCGGTGGTGGTGCCGTCACCGGCCACATCGTTGGTCTTGGTCGCGACCTCGCGCAGCAGCTGCGCGCCCGTGTTTTCCATCGCGTCCTTGAGCTCGATCTCGCGCACGATCGTCACGCCGTCGTTGGTGACGGTCGGGGCGCCGAACTTCTTCTCCAGGACCACGTTGCGGCCCTTGGGGCCGAGCGTGATGCGTACGGCTTGCGCGACAGTGTCGATGCCCTTCTTGAGGTGCTGTCGCGCCTCTACGTCGAATGTGACTGTTTTTGCCATATGCGTTCCCCTCTTCTTGCCTTGATTACTTCTTGGATCCGTTGCTGCCGACGACCGCCAGAACGTCTTTCTCGGACACGATCAGGTAGTCGATCTCGTCGAGCTTGAATTCGTTGCCGGCGTACTTCGCGTAAAGCACCTTGTCGCCGACCTTGAGCTCCATCGGCACCTTGGTGCCGTTGTCGAGGATCCTTCCGGTGCCCACGGCCTCGACGATGCCCTCCTGGGGCTTCTCCTTGGCGGTGTCCGGAAGGACGATCCCGCTCTTGGTCATCTCGTCCCTCTCGACCGGCTTCAGTACTACCCGGTCGCCCAACGGTCTCAGTTTCATGTACGGCCCTCCTCAGCTATTTGGTGGTTGGCACTCCCTATGCTCGAGCGCTTAGCACTCAAGCAGTGCGAGTGCTAATTGTACTACCAGGCTGGTGCCGGGCGCTAAACCTCGGATTCACCAGATGGCTGTTCGGCCTGCCTGATCAGGTCCAGGGCGGCTTCGGCTTCTTCGTCTGGCACCATGACTCGGGCGTCGCTGAGGTCGAGGCCCAGGCCGTACGCGACGTTGGCTGCCAGAACCTCGACCCGGAGGCCGTTGGCGTCCAGGACCGCGCCGATCACGTCAGCCTGCCAGCGCTGGCCGCGAAAGACCTCGGTCCAGTCTTTGATCGACACCGCCTACCAGCTTAGAGACGGGTCGACGACTGCAGGTCGGAACGCGCCACCCGGACTGCGGCCGACCTCCCCGGCGAGCGGGGAGGTGCTGTAGCCCGCCGCCGCGATCATGGCGGCGTTGTCCGTGCACAGGTCGAGGGGTGGCATGGTGAGGCGCGCACGTCCCGCGACCACCTCCTCGGAGCGCTTGCGGAGAAGCGTGTTGGCGGCGACGCCCCCGCACACCACGCCCTCCTGGCTCTGCGAGGCGGTCAGGGCCTGGTCCAGCTTTTCCAGGAGCGACTCGACGACCGAATGCTCGAAGGCCGCGGCGAGGTCAGCACGATCCTGCTCAGTGAGCGAGCCGCCGAGGTCTCGGAGCCGGTACAGGAGGGCGGTTTTCAAGCCGCTGAAGCTGTACTCCAGCCCTTCGAGGGACGGCCGCGGCAGGGGCCGGCGCTTGGGGTCGCCGGTCCGGGCGAGCCGGTCCAGCGCGGGGCCGCCGGGATAACCGAGGCCAAGCATCCGCGCCGCCTTGTCGAAAGCCTCGCCCGCGGCATCGTCGCGCGTGCGGCCGATGACCTCGAAGCGGCCGTGCTCCGGCATGCGGACCAGGTCGGAGTGGGCGCCGCTGACGACCAGACCCAGCAGCGGCGGCTGAAGGTCGGGCTGAGCGAGCATGGCCGCATAAGTGTGGCCCCACAGGTGATTCACACCGGTCAGCGGTTTCGACCAGGCCGCCGCCAGGCCCTCCCCCACTCCCACGCCCACCAGCAGGCAGCCCGCCAGCCCCGGACCGCGAGTCACCGCGATGAGGTCGAGGTCTGAGGGTTTGATGTTCGCGTTGTCGAGCGCCAGGTCGAGCAGCGAGGGCAGGCGCTCCAGGTGGTCACGCGCCGCCAGCTCGGGGACCACCCCGCCGAAGTCCTTGTGGAGGTCGACCTGCGAGTGGATGACGTTGGACAGGACCTTGCGACCGTCCTGCACGACCGCGACTGACGTTTCGTCGCAGCTTGTTTCGATGCCGAGAGTCAAAGCCAAGCGGATCTCCCCATCCCCCGGCCCACAGGGCCGGGGACTTCCCCACTATTGGGGAAGAGTTGCCTTTCTATTTCGCAGCCCGACCTTCTCGACTAGTCCCCTTTGGTCAGGAGGTCGCGGCGTAGGCCTCTGACGTCGGTGTCGATGCGGGCCAGGTTGGTCTCGTAGGCGCGCCGGAACCTGGGCGAGTGGATGGAGTCTGACCACATCACGATCGCGTCCTCGCCGTTGTCGGTGTAGTAGCCCTTGCGCCGCCCGATGACCTTGAATCCAAACAGCTCGTACATGTGCATCGCGTTGTCGTTCGACGTGCGCACCTCGAGGGTGATCCACTTCGCGCCCATGTCATAGGCCGCCTGCACCAGACCGGCGAAGAGGATGCGCCCGTAACCCTGGTGCTGCAGGTCGAGCCGCACCCCGATCGTGGTGACATGCGCCTCGTCGTACATCCGCCACATCCCGCCGTAGCCGACGATCGTCGGGTCGTAGTCGGGGATGCGGAACCGAGACGGGACCTCGACCATGCCTTCCTGCCGCAGGACCACGTAATGCGCGCTGGCGCGCGAAGCGAGCTCGCGGTAGTAAGCGTTGCGGGGCCAGGGCGTCGCGAAGATCTCGCGTTCGATCTCTTGCACGGTGTTTACGTCGGCCTCTCGCATCAGCTCCAGAGCGAGCTGTTGCCTTATCTGAACCATCAAATGCTCTTCGAAGCAAACGACTGCATGTACTCGAGTTTGAGACTACCATAGGGCACTTCGCGTGCCTTCTCGAGGACAATCGCGGCAGCCTGGCCGAATGTCCTGAGCTCGCGTTCCGGCCTGAGCACGTGGCTCGATTGCTCGAGCGCCGCCTCCGTCTTTGGCGCGACCCACCCCACCAACCGATAGGTCTTCGGAATTTCGCTCGCCTCGCCCAGGGCGGGCTCGCCACCGGGGAGCTGGTAATAGACGCGGCCGCGGCCTGCCTCCGAGACGGCGGTCGCCGGCTCATCGCTGCGCGCGGCCTGGAGGTCGAGTGTCGGCAGCGGGACGATCGGGATGCGCAACCCCATCGCAAGGCCGAGCCCGAACGAGACGCCGACGCGCAGACCGGTGAAGGATCCAGGCCCGGTGGCCACCGCGATCTTGGCCGGCATCGCTGCCCCGGCCAGCGAGCGCAGATGGTCCGCCATGGAAAGGTTGCGAATGGTAGGGAAGACCTCCTCGCGCTCGACAACTCCGGACTCGTCGATAACCGCGAGGGCCGTCATCGCCGACGAGGTGTCAATGACGAAGATCACGCCTGGTCCTGATGAGGCGGCGGTCACCGCCAAGGTGCTCGATCTCGATGAGTGCGGCATCTGGTACGTCGATCCGGTCACCCCATTCGACCACCACCGCACCCTGGTCTGAAAGCTCGTCCAGACCGAGGTCGGCCAGCTCAGCGCTGTTCTCGATTCGGTACAG
>VBKD01000173.1 GCA_005888075.1 Chloroflexota bacterium | reverse complement strand
ACCAACCCGCTCAAGGAGCAGGACGGCATTGGCCGCGTCATCCGTGCGCTCAAGCACAACGGTATCGACGCGCTGGTTCCCATCGGGGGCGACGACACGTTGAGCGTGGCGGCCCGGCTGAGCGAAGCCGGGTTCGCAACGGTCGGCGTGCCCAAAACAATCGACAACGACCTTTCTGTCACCGAGTTCTGCATCGGTTTCGACACCGCCGTCGGCGTGGTCACGGAGGCCCTGGACAGGCTGCACACCACCGCGTCCGCGCACCATCGCGTGATGGTCGTCGAGGTGATGGGTCGCGACACCGGATGGGTGGCTCTGGTGGGCGGCGTCGCGGGCGGCGCCGACCTGATCATCATTCCCGAGTTCGAGATACCGCTCTCCGACGTCGAGGCGCATCTGTATCGCCGCCGGGGCGAGGGCAAGCTCTTCAGCATCATCGTGGTCGCCGAGGGCGCTCGCATCCGCGAGCTCGAGGAAGAGTCGGGCGGTGAGGGGGAGAAGGACGCCTTCGGTCACGTCAGGCTGGCGAAGCGCGGCATCGGCGACCTGCTCGCGAGCAGGGTCGAGCGCGAAACGGGTTTCGAAACCAGGGTCACTGTGCTCGGTCACCTGCAACGTGGCGGCTCCCCGACGCCCGTCGACCGCATCTGGGCGACACGGCTCGGCGTGGCCGCGGTCGACCTGATCGTCGACGGAAAGAGCGGCGTGATTCCCATCCGCCGAAATGGGGAAGTCGAGGTCGTACCCCTCGCCGCTGTGATCAAAGAGACACGACGCGTGCCCAGGGACCTGTACGACCTCAGCCGGGTCTTCGAGTAAGTCCCGTGCCTCCAGCTCGCAAGAAGAAGATGCACGAGCTGGCGGGGACGGGGGACGATGGAACTACAGGCCTCCTCGGAGGTGGACGTGCGCCCAAGGACGACCCTCGGGTGGAGGCATACGGCACCGTTGATGAGGCGTCGAGCGCGGTGGGGCTCGCCAAGGCGCTGACGGTTCATCCGCGCGTCCGTTCCATATGCGAGGAGATGCAGCGGGGCCTCTACTCGGTGGGCGCGGAGCTGGGCACCAACCCCCAAGCCGGCAAGGCATTCGCCCAGACGGGCGAGGCCGAGGTCGGGCGGCTGGAAAAGCTACTCGCGGACCTCGAGGACGAAGTCAAGATGCCCGAAGGATTCATCCTGCCGGGCGCCACCCCGGCCTCTGGCGCGCTCGACCTCGCCCGTGCCATCACACGGCGCGCGGAGCGGCGCTGCCTGACGCTCGAGCATGCGGGCGGGATCGACAACCCACAGATCCGGCGGTGGCTGAACCGCCTCAGCCTGCTCCTGTTCGTGCTCGCGCGATTCGAGGAGGACGAGTCGGGCTTCGCCGCGCGGCCGGCAAAAAACTAAGAGCACGTCGCTTCGGTTTAAGCTTCGATTCAGGTGGCCCGATGAATTACCTGGTGGCGGCGGCGGTCCTCGTCCTCCTGATGTACGTCGCGATCTCCTACCAGCTCTACCGCCGTGCGTTCGTACCGCCCAGGCCGTCATTCCTCGACGATTTCACGTTCACGCCGTTCGAGTTCCAGGCGGATTACGAAGAGGTCGAGCTGGTCACGGCGGACGGGATCAACTTCGGCGCCTGGCATTTCCGACAGCCGGGATCGCCGCAAACGATCATCGTCTCGGGGGGCCATAAGGGTCAGCGACAGGGCGCCCTCGGCATCAGCGTCGCGCTGTGGCGAAAGGGGTTCAACGTCATCACCTACTCGTACCGGGGGATGCCGGCCAGCGATAGCGCTCCGGTGACCTTCGGCATCAAGGAGGTCCTCGAGCTGCAGGCGGTGATCGCCTTCGCGCGCAGGCGAATCCCGAGCGCCCGCATCGGCCTTCTCGGCTACTCGATGGGCGCTGTGGTTTCGCTGCTCGGCGCCGCGGGCGAGCCGGGTATCCAGGCGCTCGCCCTCGACAGTCCCTTCAGCGACCTGCGCCAGCTCCTGGTCGAGAACGTGCGAGCCGCGATCAAGCTTCCGGGCACGGCGTTTGTCTGGCTGGCCGGGGTCATGTTCTGGCTGCGCACCCGCAGCAGGCTCTCCGAATGCAGCCCGAAGGACGTGCTGAGCTCGCTCGAGCCGAGACCCCTGTTCTTCATCCACGGCGGCGCCGATGGCATCACCTCGGTCAATCACAGCCGGCGCCTTTATGACGCCTACCGCGGACCGCGCGAGATCTGGATCGTGCACGGAGCGCCGCACACGGGCGGCTATTTCGCGGATCGGCCGCTTTACGTCGAACGCGTCGCGGGTTTCTTCGCCCGGCATCTGGGTCTGGACGTCAGCGGTCACCTGCGACTGGTCGAGGAAGAAGAAGTCTCTTAGGCGCTAGTGCGCAGGGTGCTCGACAGCAGGATGCCGTCGGCCCAGTAAAACCCCGTCGGACCGCCGGGTAGGAGGTCGTAGGTTCGGCCGGCCGAGTAGGGGACGAGCTCCCAAACCACGATGACCGAGCCATCCAGCTCATCGCCGGATTTCAGCGTTCCGGCCGGCCGCCCATCAGCCGTCTTGTGGCCAGGGGAAACTAGCAGCTCACGGCCGTCGGCCAGCGCAACGTGAACCATGTGATGGGCCGCCGGCACTTCCATGCTGCCGACCTCGAGCACCGGGGCTGCGACGCGAGCGCCGTCCGCGCTTTGCGTCCAGACGGTCGTCCCAACTCGCACCTCCGTGACGCGGACCGACCCTGACGGTTCCCGAGACCATCTGGTAGTGAGCGTTGCCCGCGGTGGTCTGTCCGGCTCGGTACTGAAACGAGTACTCGTTTCCGCTCTGGCTCAACTGGAGGGCTCGGAGCAGCTTCCAGGCCTTATAAACGACGAGCTTTTGAGCATCGGAGAGGTCCCCGCCGCCCACGTGCTCATGGGCGACGATGGCCGAATAAAGGGACGTGTCGGCTCGGATCGCGGGGTAATCGTCGACCGCGTTCCTCTCTTCTCCGCCGGCACGCGCTACGGGATAAAAGTCGGGGTCGCAGTAGGCCGGCTTGCCCCCCGCGTCCATGACGGCGAACTTCAGCTGCGGCTCGCTCAGCGGGGTTCCAACCGGCGACGGTCCCGGCCCGGCCGAGCCGCAGCCGACCAGGGCGACGACCACCAGCGCGAGCCAGAACCTCATGTCAACAAGTACACGTGCCTGGGGAGTGGCAGGTAACGCGGAACCAAAATCCGGGTCGGGCCGTATAGACCTGAGATGGGCCTTCGCGACGGCGAAACTATAATCGCGGGAGGAGTGGGGGCCACCGAATTAGTAACCCGCGTCGCCGACGCGTTCCTCGAGAACGTCGGCCGGGCCATTGTCAACAAAGACGAAGAAATCCGGCTGTGCCTCGTGACCCTCCTGTGTGAGGGCCATCTCCTGATCGAAGACGTCCCCGGCGTCGGCAAGACCATGTTGGCCAAATCACTCGCCCGGTCCCTGGACTGCACCTTTCGGCGGATCCAATTCACCCCCGACCTCCTGCCCTCGGACGTCACTGGCGTCCGCGCCTACAACCAGAAGCTGAGCGAGTTCCAGTTCATGCCTGGTCCGGTTTTTGCGCAGATCATGCTTGCCGACGAGATCAACCGCGCCAGCCCCAAGACCCAGGCGGCGCTCCTCGAGGCGATGGAGGAGCGCCAGGTCACGATCGACGGCGAGACGCATGACCTCCCCAAGCCATTCATGGTCATGGCGACCCAGAACCCCGTCGAGTACTCGGGCACGTTTCCGCTGCCCGAAGCGCAGCTCGACCGTTTCTTGATGAAGGTGAGGCTCGGCTACCTCAGCGAGAAGGAGGAGGCGAACCTGCTCAACCAGCACAAGGTCGAGTCACCAATGCTGGAGCTGCAGCCGGTCGTCTCGCCAAACGAGCTGCGAGCGGCGCAGGGGGCGGTGCGCGAGGTGTTCGTCAAACCCGAGCTCCGCGAGTACATCGCGCGGCTGGTCGGCCGGACGCGCGGTCACCCGGAGGTGGCGTTGGGGGTCAGCACGCGCGGCACGATCCACCTCTACCACGCCAGCCAGGCGCTGGCCGCCATCCAGGGCCGGAGCTACGTCGTGCCTGACGACATCAAGCAGCTCGCCGAGTCTGTGCTTGCGCACCGAATCATCCTGCGGCCGAACGCCGAGATGCAGGGCCAGAGCGCCGGCAAGCTGGTCACCGGCCTGCTCGAACGTGAGCACGTGCCCCAGCTGGCGTACGACGCTTAGAGCCAAGCCAGTGCGGCGAGCGAAATGAGCAAGCTCGCGCTCGCCGGTGCCCTCGGTCTGCTCCTCTTCTTCACCTACCTGACGGCAATCCGGCCTGCATACCAATTTGCGTACGCACTCTGCCTTTTGTTTCTCCTGGCCTGGGCCTGGCCCCGGCTCGCCATCCGCGGCATGAGGCTCACGCGCCGGCTCGACCCCGGGACGCCCACCGTCGGCGAGTCCTTTGAGGAGACGTTCGAGGTCACCCGGCATGGCCGCATGCCGTCGCCGTGGGTCGAGATCCGCGACCTGAGCCAGATCCCCGACTACCAGCCCGGACGGGTGATCGCCGGATCAAGCGAGCCGGTCAGGTGGAAGGCCCGTGGTGTTTATCGCCGGCGTGGCTGGATGGCCTTCGGGCCGACCTCGCTCCGCGTCCGTGAGCCCTTCGGCCTCTTCGATCGCGAGAAAAGGCTCACGCAGCGGACGTCGATCCTGGTGTATCCGCGTATAAGGGCGATCCCCGACCTGTCGACGCCCAGCTCCCAGCAAGCGGGGACATCTTCGAGCCTGGGCAACTGGGCCGACTACCCGCCCGAAACCGGCGGCGTGCGGGATTACGTCACCGGCGACAGCTTCGGACGGATCCACTGGCCGCTTTCGACGAAGCATCAGAGGCTGATGTCGAAGACGTTCGAGCAGCCGCTCACCACCGACCTCTGGATCCTGCTCGACCTCGACAGGGGCGTCCATTTCGGCGAAGGCGAGGAGTCGACTGTCGAGTATGCGGTCAGCCTCGCGGCTTCGATGGCGGCTCAGGTCCACAGCCGTGGACGTCAGGTGGGGTTGATCGCCAACGACTCTCGGGGCACGATCCTCGAGCCGCATCGCGCCGTGAGGCAGGACCGCATGATCCTCGAGTACCTCGCGGTGGCGCAGGCGGACGGCCGCACCGCGCTGGCGAAAACGCTTGCGTGGGACAAGATCCGCCGCCTGCCGCGCCGCGCGATCGCCGTCATCACGCCCAGCGCGGACCCGACCTGGGTGCAGATGCTCCAGGCCGTCCGCGGCCGCCGCGCGACGCTGATCGTCTTCTACCTCGACGTGGCCAGCTTCGGCGGCCCCGATCAGAACCCGAGCTTCGATCTCGGACAGGATGTCGACCTCTACGTGGTTCGCCGCGGTGACGATTTCGGGCGCCTCGTCAGGACGAGGGATGCAATCCGCATCGCCTAGCGGCCGCCTCGGCCTGGGACCGGTGGTGCTTCGCACCCGGGAGTCGCTGGGCGGTGGACAGGTGTGGTCCGCCCTCCTGGTCATCCTGCTCAGCATCACTGTGGCCGGATCGACGGCGACGGCGGCCTGGGTTCCAGGGATCGACATCATCACCATCGTGGCGTTCGGCGCCACCGTGTTCATGGGACTGCTGGCTTTGCTCCCGGTCCCCTGGCCCGCCGCCCTCGGGCTTGGCACCGTCGCCGGCCCGCCTGTGGCCGTGGTCGCGGCATGGTTCACCCTTCAAACCCGGAATCCGATCGATCCCACCACCGGGCACGCGCTGACCCTCGGAAGGATGGCCGGCATCTGGTCGGCCAAGATCGCGGACGGCTCCGCGTCCGGCGACCCCTCCTTCTACCTGCTCCTGATCTGCCTGCTGATGTGGATCACCGGCGGATGGCTCGGCTGGTGCGTGCTGCGCTGGCGCAGGCCGCTGTTGGGCTTCGTTCCCGGCGCGGCCGCGTTCGCCACGAACCTTCTCAACTTTCCAGACAACCAGAAGGGATACACGCTCGCCATCCTCGTCCTCACGCTGGCGCTGCTGCTGTGGGTCAACTACACGCGTTCCGTCACCAACGCGACGCGAGCGCACGTGAAGCTCACGGGCGATGCTCGCTGGGATTTCTGGGAATCCGGCCTCGTCGCGATGGCGGGGCTGATCATCGTCGCCCTCATGCTGCCGCCGATGTCCACCGCCGACCGCACGCTCGACGTCGAATCCGGCGCGTTCGCGAGCTGGGCGCAGTTCCAGCAGCAGATCAACCACCCGGGCCTCTTCTCGATGGGGCGTGGCGGAACCGGCACGACAGGCTTCTCGACCGACGTCAAGCTTCAGGGGCCGCTGCTTCGGACGCGGGACGTCGTCTTCACCTACACGGTGGCCGGATGGCAGGGACCGCGCTACTTCCGAGGCGTTGATGAAACCTCCACCCTCTACGGCGAGTGGCGATATCCGGCGCAGAACGGACTGCATCAGGTCATCCCGAAGAACCAGGTCCCGACCTACGCTGAGGATTACTCGAAGCTGGCCGTCGCCACCGTCGATGTGAAGATGTTGCGTCCGCCCATCGGCAACTCGGACATCCTTTTCTACCCGGGCCGGTTGTATCGAGTGGACCGGAGCACCATGGCGCTCCAGGTGCCGTCGCAGCCTTTGAACAGGTCGGGAGAGCTGGTCTCGATCGACCGGCTCAACACCACCCAACCTTCGACCTCCGCCGGCACCTACAAGGTCACGGCCGAGTATTCGATCGCCGGTGCCGATGAGCTGAAGGGGGCAGGGACGGTGTATCCGGATTGGGTCCGGCCGTTCATGTCGCTGCCTCAGGACGGCCGCTATCGAAACCCGGCCGTGGAGCAGAAGCACCTACACGCTAGGTGCGAGAGCGCCGGGGGGCATGGGCGCCATGGATTGGTTCCTCTTCCAATCGCACAAGGGATACTGCGAGTTCTTCGCCACCGCGATGGGCGACATGCTTCGCTCGCTCGGGATCCCGGCTCGCCTGGTCAACGGCTTCGGTCCGGGAGTGTTCGACTCCCAGTCGCAGAGTTACGTGGTTCGCGGCCAGGACGCGCACACATGGGTGGAGGTGTATTTCCCGGCATATGGATGGATCCCATTCGAGCCGACCAAAGACGGCACGTACACCCCGATCAGCCGCGGCCAGACCGGGCTCACGACCTGTTTGCACGACAGCGGTTGTGACGACCCGGGTACGGCTGGAAGCACCGGTTCCGTTGCACCGGTGCCGGGAGTGCGCCCAGGCAGCACTGACAGTGCAAGCGCCGGCTCGCAGGCAGGACGGTTCCCGGTCAGCTTCTCCGACCCCGGCACGTTGACCAAGGTCCTGGGTCTGATCATCGCTCTCGTCCTCCTTGTCTTCGCCGGTGTGACGAGGTACCTGCGACCCCGCAGCGTGATGGGCGTGTGGAAGCGCACGCTCACGCTGGCACGCCTCGCCGGCGCCGAACGGCCGCCGGGAGAGACTCCGATGGAGCTCGGCCGGCGGCTGCAACGGGAATTCCCCGAAGCGGCGGACTCCGCCGGCTCCCTGGCGAGCGGATTTGCCGTGGCCGCATACGCACCGCCCGAGCTCGCCTCCTCAGTGAGGGGCTCGGTGTTCGAGGCCTGGTCCGCTCTTCGCCCGATCCTGTTGCGCCGCGTGCTCGCGCGCCTGAGACCCTACTAGCAATAGAGTTTTCCGCGTGGGCAGGGAATTGAGCTCCGGCGCGGCTGGAGTCGCGGGTCGAACGTACCCGGCCGTGACGTTTGAGATCGCGGCGGAGCGCTCGGCTGCGTTCGCCAGGGCCATCGGCGCGGACCCGGCGGACGGCGTCCCGCCGACCTTTGCCGCCGTCTACTCGTTGGGTGCGACAGCGCCGCAGCTGTTGACGGACGAAGAGGCCGCCGTCGA
>VBKD01000080.1 GCA_005888075.1 Chloroflexota bacterium | reverse complement strand
TTTCCACGCCTATGGCTTTGGCAACAACCTGACATTTCCTTATTGGATGGGCGCCACGACCGTTTTGCACGCCGGCCGCCACACGCCCGCGACGGTCCTGGACACGATCGAGAAGCGTCGCCCGACTCTCTTCTTCAGCGCGCCGACTCTCTACAACGCCATCCTCAACGTCGAAGGCGCCAAGACACGCGACCTGAGCTCGATCAGGCACTGCGTGGCCGCGGCGGAATCGCTGCCGGCCGAGGTGTGGCGGCGATGGAAGGAAACCTTCGGCCTGACCATCCTCGACGGGGTTGGCTCGACCGAGATGCTTCACATCTACTGCTCGAACCGCCTGGACGACGTCAGGCCGGGCTCCAGCGGCAAGCCCGTGCCGGGCTACGAGCTGAAGATCCTCGACGAGCGCGGCCGGCCGGCGCCGGCCGGCGAGGCGGGCGACCTCTACGTGAAGGGCGACAGCGCGCTGGCGCTTTACTGGGCGCAACACGAGCGATCGAAGCATTCGATTCTCGGCGAATGGTTTTTCACCGGCGACCGTTACCGCGTCGACGGCGACGGCTACTACTGGTACGAGGGGCGGTCCGATGACATGATCAAGGTCAGTGGCCTTTGGGTCTCGCCGATCGAGATCGAATCCGTGCTGCTGGAACACCCCGCGGTGGCGGAGAGCGCGGTGGTCGGCGTCTCGGTCGGCGGATTCACGAAAATCAAGGCCTTTGTGATCGTCAAGAACGACGCGGTCAAGGGGGAGGAACTTGTCACCAACCTTCAGGACCACTGCAAGACGCGGTTGCAGCGTTACCAGTACCCGCACATGATCGAGTTCGTCGCAGAGCTGCCCAAGACGGTGACCGGCAAGATCCAGCGCTACAAGCTGCGAGACGCGGCGCGAGAACCGGTAAGCACATGACGAAGATCGCTGTTCTCCCCTGCGACGGAGCGGGCAAGGAGGTCGTACCGGAGGCGATCAAGGTGCTGCGCGCGGCGGGCGCCAACTTCGAGTTCGAAGAGTTCGAGGTCAATGCGGACCAGTACCTGCGCACAGGCGAGCCCATCCCGGCGGCGGTGTGGCCGCAGCTGTTGCTCGCCGATTCGATCCTGTTTGGAGCCGTCGGCGACCCGCGCGTCAATGACGCCGCCTACCTGGCAGGGGTCTTGCTCCGGCTTCGCTTCGAGCTCGACCTGTACGTCAACCTGCGGCCGGCGCGGCTCTACGACGACCGGCTGTCACCGCTTCGCCGCGAAGACCGCCGCAAGATCGATCTGCTGATCGTGCGGGAGAACACCGAGGGCCTTTACGTGGGGATGGGCGGCCGCTTCAAGAGAGGCACGGACCAGGAGGTCGCCATCCAGGAAGACCTCAACACCGCACTTGGCGTCAGCCGCATCGTCGAGTACGCCTTCGGTGTCGCCCACCGCGAGGTCGTCATGGTCGACAAGTCCAACGCGATGACGTATGCGGGGGCGCTCTGGCAGGAACGCTGGAAAGCCATCGCGGAAAAGCACCCGAACATCAAGACGCGACACCTCTACGTCGATGCCGCCGCAATGCAGCTTGTCCGTGACCCGACCCAATTCGAGGTCATAGTCACCGGCAACCTGTTCGGCGATGTCCTCAGCGACCTGACCGCGGAGCTCATCGGCGGGATGGGCATCGCGCCGTCCGCCAACATCAATCCCGAGTCGAAGCGTGGGCTTTTCGAGCCCGTCCACGGCACCGCCCCGGACATCGCCGGGAGGGCGCTGGTCAACCCGATCGGGGCCATCCTGAGCGCATCTATGATGGTGAGACACCTGGGTCATTCGGACATGGCAGACGCGATCGAGGGTGCGGTCAAATCGGCCATCCGCGCGGGAGATTGCACTCGCGATCTCGGCGGGAGTCTGTCGACCCATGAGGTCGGCGATGCGGTGTCGAAGAGGTTGAGGGACTGAACATGGCGATGACCATGACGGAGAAGATCCTGGCTCGGGGAGCCGGACGCGAAAGTGTGCGCCCAGGCGACCTCCTGCTGGCCAAGGTCGACTTTGCGATGGGGCACGACCTGACCATCCCGCCCGCCGGCAAGATCATGCGCGAGCAGATGGGGGCGGAGAAGATCTGGGACCCCGACCGCGTCGCGGTCACCCAGGATCACTTCCAGCCCGCGAAGGACGCGGCCAGCGCCACCCTCGGGCGCCTCACACGCGAGTTCTCGCAGCAGATGGGCATCAAGTGGTATTTCGAGGTCGGGCAGGGCGGGATCTGTCACACGGTGCTGCCGGAGCACGGTCTCGTGCTCCCAGGCGAGCTCGTGGTTGGGGCGGATTCCCACAGCTGCACCTACGGTGCGCTCAACAACTTCGCGACTGGAATCGGTTCCACCGATCTGGCGTGCGTGATGGCCCTCGGGGAGCTCTGGTTCCGCGTCCCGGAGACGCTCAAGTTCGTCTATCACAACCGTCTCAAGGAATGGGTTGAGGCGAAGGACCTCATCCTTTATGTGATCGGCCAGATCGGAGTCGACGGCGCGCGCTCAAAGGCGATGGAGCACACGGGTGAAGCGCTGAAGCACATCGACATGGAGGCGCGCCTGACCATGACCAACATGGCGATCGAGGCCGGCGCCAAGAACGGGATCATGGAGTTCGACGAGGTCACCAAGGAGTACCTCGACGGTCGTGCCAAGCGGCCGTATACCCCGGTCACATCAGATCCCGACGCGGAGTACGAAAAGGTCTTCGAGTTCGATGTCGAGAAGGTGGAGCTCGGTGTCGCCAAGCCGATGTCCCCCGACAACTACGCACCGCTTTCGGAAGTCGCCGGCACGAAGCTGGACCAGGTCTTCATCGGCTCGTGCACGAACTCGCGGATCACCGATCTGCGTCGCGCCGCGGCGGTCCTCGAGGGCCACAAGGTGGCGCCCGGAGTGCGGCTGATCATCACCCCGTCCTCGCACCAGGTCGCGATCCAGGCCGAAAAGGAAGGATTGATCGGGACGTTCCTGGCCGCCGGCGCCGCGTGGACGACGGCGACGTGCGGCGCATGCCTCGGCGGTCATATGGGCGTGCTCGGTGATGGAGAGGTCTGCTTGAGCACGACGAACCGCAACTTTCCCGGCCGCATGGGTCATCCGAAAGCGCAGGTCTACCTGTCCAACCCGGCGGTCGCCGCGGCGAGCGCTGTGGCCGGCGTGATCACCCACCCCGGAGAGGTACTGGCCAAGATGCCGGCGGGGATTCGATGACCCTGCCCAAGACCCTGCGTGGGCGGGCCTGGAAGTTCGGTCAGAACATCGACACCGACCAGATCATCCCGGCCAAGTACGCCGTCTACTCGCTCGACGAGAAGGAGCTCGGCAAGCATGCGATGGAAGGCGTGCCCGGCCGCGATACATGGGCGTCGCAGGTATCGGAGGGCGACATCATGGTCGCCGGGCCCAACTTCGGCTGCGGCTCCTCGCGCGAGATCGCGCCGGTCGCGATTCGCGGCGCGGGCATCTCGCTCGTGATCGCCGACTCGTTCGCGCGCATCTTCTTTCGCAACGCCATCAACATGGGTTACCCGATCCTGCAGTCACCGCAGGCCGCCGAGGCGGTCGAGGAAGGCGATGAGCTGGAGGTCGACCTCGAAGAAGGCATCATCCGCAACTTCACGAAGGGCGATGAGTATCGCTGCGAGGCGTTCCCTCAGTTCATGACCGAGCTGCTTCGCATGGGAGGGCTCGTGCCGTGGGTGCGCAAGCAGTTGGAAGAACGCCGCCGAATGGCAGCCGCCCGCGGCTGATGCCAGGCACACCGCCCCACCCGGCCGGCCACGGGCCGGCCGACCTCCCCAGCGAGTGGGGAGGTGAGCAAGGTCCTGTCAAGCTGCAGGAACCCCTAGAAGAGCTCGCTCGCGACCCCACGCGCTTCTCGCACGACCTGAGCTTTCCGCCTCCGGCAAAGATCCGGGTGTATGACGACACGCTTCGCGACGGCGAGCAGATGCCCGGTGTGGCAATCACTCCGAAGGACAAGTACGAGCTCGCGCGCATGCTCTCCGACATCGGCGTCCACATCATGGACGTCGGATTCCCGTCGGTCTCGGAGGGCGAAAGAGAGACCCTCAGGCTCGTCCTCGGTGGCCGGAAGCGCGGAGAGATCCGGCCCGACCTCGAGGTCGTCTGCATGATGCGGTCGACCAAAGGAGATATCGACGCGACGATGCGCGTCATCGACGGTCTTGGTTTCAAGCGCGATGAGGTGACGTATTTCATCTTCACCTCGGCCAGCGACCTGCATGTCAAGTACAAGCTCGGCAAGACGCTCCTTCATCGCGACGGCATCCCGGAGTCGGAGTGGCTCGAGCTGCCGGTGTCTTACTACCGAGAGGCCAACCTTCGGATGATGTGCGAAGCGATCGGTTACGCGCGCGAGCAGGGCGCGACCTCGATCGAGTTCGGCGGAGAGGACGGGAGCCGCGCCGACGTGGACTACATCCGCGAGATCCACCGCGAAGGGTTGAAGGCCGGCGGCACGCGGCCGTCCACGCCCGACACCGTCGGCTGCTACTCGCCGTTCGCAGTGCGCGAATACATCCCCGCGATCAAGGCGGCGGCTCCGGACGCGCCACTGGTCGTCCATTTTCACAATGACCTCGGGCTGGGCGCCTGGAACACGGTCATGGCGCTCGGGTCGGGCGCGGAGGTCTTCACCACCAGCGTGAACGGCATCGGAGAGCGCACGGGCAACGCGCCCATGCACCAGGTGCTGATGCAGCTCCGCTACCTGTTTGGGATCGAAATTCCCGGGTTCAAATACGAGAAGCTTCGAACGCTCGCGCGACATCTGGAGAAGGTGAGCGGCATTCCGGTCCAGCCCACCGAGCCGGGTATCGGCCTCGATGTCTTCAGTCACGAGTCGGGCATTCACACCGCCGGCATGCTCATCCATCCCGCGATCTATCAATTCCTGCCTCCGAATGACTTCGGCGCCGAGATCACATATGTGTACGGCAAGCATTCGGGAGCGCTCGCCATCGAGCACGCGCTGCGCGACGCGGGCATCCGGCCCGAGGCTGAGCTGGTGGCGAAGGTGCTGAGCGAGGTCAAGCGCATCCGGGAGGAGAGGGCGGAACGCAGTGACTTTTCCGAGTTCCATCGCCAGTATTACGAGCACCTGAACACCATGGGATTGACAGCTGACGAAGTGGTCGAGATCGCGACCGCTTTGTTGCCCAAACCGTCGGCATGATGGCAACGACGACCCGCGTCGAAGCTGCGACCAGCGAGGAGTATCTCCAGCTCCACCGGTGGATGTGCATGGCCAAAGCGCTCGACGACCGCATGCACATCCTGGTCAAGCAGGGACGCGCGCCGTTTGTCGGTTCGAGCCGCGGACACGAGGGCATCCAGGTGGCGTCCACGGCCGCGATCGGTGCGGATGATTGGCTGGTTCCCCACTACCGCGGACTCGCCAACGCGATCGTCCGCGGGCTGACCATGAAGGAGTGGATGCTCGCCGTTTTCGCCAAGGCGGGTGATCCGCTGTCGGGCGGCCGCAACATCCCCGGCGGCTGCTACAGCTATCGCGCGCTGAAGATCGCGCCCGTCTCCCAGGTCGTCTCCAGCTGGATCCCGAAAGCCTCAGGCATCGCCTACGCCGCCAAGCTCAGAGGCGACGGGGCGGTCGTGCTGTGCACGTTCGGCGACGGCGCCACGAGCCAGGGCGAGTTCCACGAGGGCGTCAACTTCGCCGCGATCCATCGGCTCCCCGTGGTCTTCGTCTGCGAAAACAACAGCTATGCGATCTCGGTGCCGATTCGCCTCCAGATGGCCAATCCCAACGTCGCCGATCGCGCGGCCGGATATGGGATTCCGGGTGTGACAGTTGACGGCACCGACGTGCCGGCCTCGTTCGCGGCGTGCCGGGAGGCCGTGGCGCGCGCCCGGCGTGGGGAGGGGCCGACCCTGATCGAGGCCAAGATCTGGCGCATCAACTCGCATACGTCCGAGGACAACCAGCTGAAATACCGCGGCCAGGACGAGCTGGATGAGGCCGCCCGGCACGACCCGATCACGCGCTTCACAGCGTGGCTGATCGAGCGGGGCTGGATCAAAGAGGAGGACGCTCGGGGTGTCCAGGCCGCTTGCGACCGGGAGGCGTCCGAGGCGGCGGACTGGGCCGAGCAGGAGCCGGATCCCATCGCCGAGCAGGCGCTGACCAACCTGTTCGGCGGCTGAAACACCGAACTCAAAAGCTAGACTGACCAGCTAGTGGAATCCGAATCCGAAACCTCGCAACCTTCGACGCCTCCAGAGTCTCCTTCCGAGGAGCCGGCGGAACCTGTCCCAACCCACGAGACGACCCCGGTCTGGGCCCACACGCCTCCGCCGGCTTCGGACGACGACGGTCCGAACGAGACCTTCAACACCGCGAACGAGGCGGAGGCGCTTCCGGCCAAGCAGATGGTGAAAGGCGATCCCGACTGGTCGCACACCGAGACCCCCACGATCGACGATTCCAAACCTGACACCGCGGTGCCGATGCAGAAGACATCGCCCACGTGGGCTCAAACGGTGCCGGAGGAGGCTGACGCGGCGCCCGCCACTCAGCCTCCGCTGACCGACCCGCCAAAGGCCGTCGCCGCCCACTCCACCCAAAACACCTGGCCGCCTTCGGAGCTGAGCTCTACCGCACCGCCCGAAGAGACCGATGTCTGGCCGCCCGAGCCGCCCACGGATCGCATGTCGGCCTGGCCTCCGTCATCCGAGCTCAGCGAGCCGCCGGAGCCCCCGACCGCGCCTCAGCCTGCTATCCCGACATGGTCCGCGTCCGACCCTGTCGAAGACCACGAGCCCGCGCCTCCAGTGAGCGAAGCGCCGCCACCAGGAGAGCCGACCCCGAGCAAGCCTGAACCGACGCCGTCCACGATTCCGCTCCCGGCCCAGGCCAGGCCCGAGGCCAGCCCGCCTCCCAAACCCGCCACCGAGCCGCCCGTGGCGGCCGAGCCCGCCGCCGAACCGCCAGTGACCGCCACCCCGGCGCCAACCTTGCCGGTCGCGCCGGCGCCATCGCCGGCGCCCGTGCCAACGCTACCTGTTGCTCCGACCCCGTCGCAGACGCCGGTGCCGGTAAGCCGGGTCGACGCGCAGCAGACGCCGGCTCAGGCGCCCGAACCGGCCCATCCGACACAATCGCCAAGAGTTCCCAGCACGCCCCAGCCGTCACGCCCACCCTGGGCGCCCGCCGCGACCGAGCAACCGGTGGCTACAGCGGCTGCAAAGCCCGAGGGGCCGGCTCCGGTGCAGATTCCTTCCTGGGCCCCACGAATCTCGGCCGGGTCGAATCCGCCCGCGGCCGCGCCGGCTCCATGGCAGCCGGCCCCGCCCCAGCCGGCGCCGCCTCAACCGGCGATTTCTCAGCCGGCACCCACCCCGCCGGCCGCCAGGCCGGCCGCGGCCATGCCGCCGGCCACTCCCGCCTCCGGCCAGCTTCCGGTCGCGCAGGTACCTGTCCAGCCGGCGTCGCCGCGGCAGCCCGCCAACTCTTCGTGGGAGATCGTGGACCAGCATCGCGTGAACGAAGGCCCGGAAGCAAAGCCGGCACCCGCCGGGCCGACGCCTGAGGACCGCTCCTACGCCGAGTGGTTCGCGTGGGCCAAGCGCGGCGGCGCGCCGGCGAGCGCGTGCCATGCCGCGGCCCAGGGCGCGTTCGAAGCGCTTTCGGGCGGCAAGGATCTCGCGACCGCTGTGCAGTGGGCGACCGCCGCGATGAGCCGCCCGCCGGCTGGTGTCTCAGCCGCCCGCCAGTCGTACTGCGCGTGGTTCTCGCTCGCGAACATCGACTTGAACCTCGACCAGCCACGCTCGCACGCATTCGCGGCGGCGGCCGTCCACGCGCTCGACACCGGCCAGGACGCGAACGCCGCCCATGCGGCGGGGATGGCCGCGGCGGGCATCAAGTAGACGCGAACGTAGCTCCGGCGCCATCCCGCCCACGGGGCACGCGCATAGGAGTCATCGCCGACACGCACTGCCCCGAGTTCATCGATCGCCTTCCCGATCGTCTCGTCGAGGTTTTCGACGGGGTCGAGCTGATCCTTCACGCGGGCGACATCACCTCGCAGTCGACGCTCGACGACCTGAGGCGGATCGCGCCAGTCGAGGCCGTGCGCGGTGATCACGACGAGGCACTGGACGGTCTGCCCACGAGCCGCGAGGTCATCGTCCACGGGAAGAGGATCGTGATCACGCACGGGCATCGCTCGCGCTGGTTGGAAGAGCCGCAGACGTTCATGTGGACCGTCAGCCTCGGCTATTTCCATCCGCATACGGGACTGCCCCTCACCCTGCGGCGCCGCTTTCCCGACGCCGACGTGATCGTCTACGGGCACACGCATCGCGCACACTCGGAATTGTTCGACGGGGTCCTTCTTTTCAACCCAGGCGGCGTCTACCAGTGGAATCCGACCACCGCCACGCGGCGGCTGACGCAGCGGCCGGGTTGGTTCGAATGGTCCTGGCTGCAGGTGGCGAGGCACCTTCGCAGCTACCCCAAACCATCCGTCGGAATCCTGGAGATCAGCGACGGCGTGATCGTGCCCCAGGTCATCGAGCTCTAGGCGCGCCGCGGAGACCGTTGCCGCCGGGCCTTAGAGTCTTGTCGGTGACCTCGGATTTGTCGACCCGGGCAATCGGGTATCAAAGTTAGAGATGGTGTTCGAATATGCCTAAGGTCAAGGACTACTACGAGGTTCTGGGCGTGCCGCGGTCGGCGACCCAGAAGGAAGTCTCGGCCGCGTTCCGCAAGCTCGCGCGCAAATACCACCCGGACGTGAACGCGGGCAACAAGGAGGCCGAGGCGCGCTTCAAGGAGATCTCGGAGGCCCACGACGTGCTTCGCGATCCCAAGAAGCGCGAGATGTATGACCAGTTCGGGCCAGACTGGGCGGCGGCCCAGGCCGCCGGGGCGCGCCCCGGTCAGGGCGCCGGAGGTTTCGGAGGCAACGCCGGATCGCGAGCCCAGTACCGGACGGTCACTCCCGAGGAGATGGACGACATGTTTGGCGACATGGGGGGCGGTTTTGGGGACTTCTTCGGCTCGATCTTCGGCCAGGGCACGCGCGGGCGCGCGAGGCAGCAGGCGATCGATGTCGAAGCGCCGATCACCGTCAGCCTGACCGAGGTCTACACCGGCACCAGCCGCACGGTCGAGCTACCTGGCGGGCGGAGGGTCGAGGTCAAGGTGCCCGCCGGGGTCAAGGAAGGAACCGTGCTACGAGTTCCGGGCCTTCGGGCGAGAGTTCAGATCGCTCCCGACCCGGTCTTCACCCGCGACGGCAAAGATGTCCGCGTCGTAGTGCCCGTCCCGCTGCACGTCGCTCTTCGCGGTGGGGAGGTGGCCGCCCCGACGCTCAAAGGCGGTCAGGTCAAGTTCAAGGTCGCGCCCGAGACGCAGAACGGAACCAAGATCCGGCTCAAAGGGCTCGGGCTGCCCGACCCGAAGGGTGGACCTCCCGGCGACATGTACGTGGAGGTGCGCGTCCAGCTGCCCGTCCCGATGGATGAGCCGACGCGCAAGTGGGCGGCAGAGCAACCGACCTGACAAATACGCCAGCGCGGTGGCTGCTGCTGCCGCTCGTTTTCGTCTCCGGCATGGCGTCGCTTGCCGTCGAGTTCGGCGCGGCACGGCTCCTGGCGCCCTATTTCGGCACCAGCCTTTACGTGTGGGGGGTGCTGATCGGGCTCATCCTCATCTACCTCTCGGTGGGCTACGTCATCGGTGGCCGCCTCGCCGACCGGTATCCGCGCGACGAGGTGCTGTATCAGATCACGGCCTGGGCCGGCCTGTGGATCGGCGTGATTCCTCTGGTGAGCTACCCGATCCTGCTGCTGTCGCAGCAGGGTTTCAAGGACCTGAGCGTCGGCCTGGTCGCCGGCACTCTCGTCGCGGTCATGCTGCTGTTCGCGGCGCCCGTGATCCTGCTGGGCTTCGTCAGCCCTTTCGCCATCAGGCTTCTCTTGACAGACGTCGCGACAGGGGGCAACACCGCGGGTCGCGTCTACGCCCTGTCGACCGCCGGCAGCATCCTGGGCACTTTTCTCCCGGTCTTCTGGTTCATTCCGACATACGGCACCCGCCCGACGCTGGAAGGGTTTGGGCTGGCGCTGGTTGGAATCTCGGTGGCGGCCTTGTGGCGGTGGCCGCGCCGACGGCTCTACGCGTCGTTCGCGGCCGCCGTGATCCTGGCCTGGATCTTTCTTCCCTCAGGCATCAAGCCGCCCCAGGTCGGGCAGCTCGTCTATGAGAAGGAATCCGCCTACCACTACATCCAGGTCGTCCAGGTGGGGACGAAGACCGAGCTGATCCTCAACGAGGGCCAGGCCATCCATTCGATCTACGACCCGCAGAACCTGCTCACGGGGGGTCCCTGGGATTACATGGTCGTCGCCAACGCATTCCGTCCGGCCCAGGCGACAGAGCCGCGGCCGAAAGACGTGGCGATCCTGGGGCTGGCCGGCGGCACGTCAGCGCGGCAGTACACCGCGGCTTACGGCCCAGGCGTGCAGATCACGGGAGTCGAGATCGATCCGGACATCCTCACGGTCGCACGGAAGTACTTCCACCTCGATGAACCCAACGTCCATGCCGTTGCCGGGGACGCGCGCTATTGGGTCGATACCCAAGCCGGGCAGTACGACGTGGTGGTGATGGACGCCTATCGCCAGCCCTACATACCGTTTCACCTGACGACGCGCGAGTTCTTCAGCGAGGTACGCGATCACCTGCGGCCGGGCGGTGTGGCTGTGGTCAATGCCGGACGCACCGCGACGGACTACCGGCTCGTCGACGCGATCGCGAGCACGATGGCGGCGGTGTATCCCAGCGTCTTTCTCGTCGACGTGCCGGCATTCGCCAACACGCTGGTCTATGCGTCCACGCAACCGACGACCCTGGCCGATGTGCAGCACAATCTCGGGCTCATCAACGAACCGGTGGCCCAGAGCATCGCGGTGAGCGCGATGAACGAGGGCAATCTTCGCGTCTCGCCGTATCACAGCCAGGTTTTCACCGACGACCTGGCGCCCGTCGAGCGCCTGATCGACGAGATCATTTTTGGTTACGTCACCGGAAAGTGATCGCTACGGCTTCTCCGGGTGCAGAACTCCCTTGACCTGCTCGCCCGCCAGCGACTGATCGGCCTCGAGGCAGAGCAGGCGCACGCGACCCATCGCGACGACTCGGTCTTCCTCGTCGATGACTCGCGATTCCCACACCTGCGTCCGTTGGCCCCGAGTGATGGGCGTGGCGATGGCGCGCAGCTTGGCCCCCAGGCGAACGGCCCGGATGAAGCTCGTGTTGTTCTCCAGCCCCACCACGTGCTGGCCGCGCGGCATCGCGAACAACGCCGCGCCGATCGAGGCGAGCGATTCGATCAGCCCGCAGTGCACGCCTCCGTGGACGATGCCGTAACCCTGCAGATGCTCCTCACCGACCATGAGCTCGGCTCGCACCTCGTCTTTGGTGGCGAGCGTCACGGTGATGCCCATCGCCTGCAGCCATCCCTCCGGCATCTCGTTGAGTCGCGCGGAGTAGTCGTCGGCCATGACTGCAAATCGTAGTGGGGGAAAAAGTTGAGGGCCTGGACTATCCAGGCCCTCGGTCGGTCGTTCGCAGTGCTACCGCCTCCGACTCCAAGAGCCGGAATTGGAATCGGAAGCTAGAGGCTTGATTCCTCCCGAGCTCCCGGCTGGCAAACGAGGCGGTTGGCACCACGATTCGGTTTATCCAAGATTCCGCCTCACCTCCTTTGCCCCACGGGCGTTGAACTTCGCCCGCAAGTTTACGACATGGGCTCACCTCTAAACTCTTCCCCCGATGCCTCTGAGATACGTCGCGGTCTGTGGCGCTTCGGAGGCGACGCCATCGCAGCTCGAGTCCGCGCGCGAGGTCGGCAAGCTGCTCGCTCGATCCGGAGCCGTCGTCATCAACGGAGGTTTCGGTGGTGTCATGGGCGCGGCCAGCGAGGGCGCCGCAAGTGAAGGGGGAACCGTCGTGGGAATCCTTCCCGACACAGATCGTCGAGGCGCCAATCCCCATCTCACCGTTTCGCTGCCGACCGGAATGGGCCAGGCACGCAATGCGTTGATCGTCACCGCGGCCGAGAGCGTCATCGCCATCGGCTCGGGATGGGGGACGCTGAGCGAGATCGCACTGGCGCGCAAGCTGGGCCGCTCCGTCGTCGCGCTCGACAGCTGGGACGTGGGCGGCCTCGATGTGGTCGATTCGCCGGCCGAGGCGGTGAGGCGGGCACTTGGGGCTTAAGCGTCTGAGAAGGCGGGTCGTGCAGAAGCCCGACGGCCGCCACCTGATCTATTACGAGCGAATTTGAGCGAGCTCCGCTGGCATCTCCTGCTCGAAGAGTGGGTACCAGAGTCCGACTATCACATCGCGGTCTTCGAAAATCGTTTCCCGTCCTACACGGGCGAGCAGGGACGCTGCGAAGTCGTGTGCTACACGCCGGTGCATGACTCGTCGCTTGGAGAGCAGAGCGTCGAGCACATCCAGGACCTGATCGAGGTGTGGCGCGACCGGACCAACGAGCTGGGCCGCCTCCCCAATGTGCGGTACGTGTACGTCTTCGAGAACCGCGGCGAGGCGATCGGAGTCACGCTCAGCCATCCGCACGGCCAGATCTACGGGTATCCCTTTGTTCCCCCGGTCGTCCAGCGTGAGCTGGCCGCCGAGGCGCGTTACGCGCGCAAGAACGGGCGCTGTCTCTATTGCGATGTCATCGAAGGCGAGACGAGCGGCCAACGGACCGTCGCGCGCAATGACCGCTGGATCGCTTTCGTGCCCCCTTTCGCGCGCTGGCCGTACGAGGTTCACCTCGCGCCGCTCCAGCACCGCGGCGGGCTGGCGGACCTTGACGATGAGGATAATCTCGCGTTCGCCCGCCTCCTCAAAGATCTGCTGCAGCGATACGACCGCCTTTTCAACTTCCCCTTGCCTTATGTGATGGCGATGCATCAGAGGCCTCCTGGTCGTGGCCACCGCCAGCACCACTTTCACGTCGAGTTCTATCCACCCAACCGCAGTCGCAACAAGATGAAATTCCTGGCGGGCTCCGAGCTTGGAGCCGGCGCTTTCATCCTCGACGCGCGCGCGGAGGACACGGCCGCGGAGCTTCGTGCCCTCTGATCTCACATGGCACGGGCGGGCGCCCGGCCGGGTGAACCTGATCGGCGAGCATGTCGATTACCTCGGTGGGGTCGTGCTGCCCGCGGCGGTCGATCGCTACACCGAGGTCTCCGGGCATCCGGCGGCCGAATGGTCCATCGACAGCGATGTCGCGGGTGGACTCACTTACGTGCGGGCCGTCGGTGAGCAGCTGGTGATGGAGCCTCAAGCGGTGAAGGTCGCATCGCAGGTTCCGCCGGGGGCGGGCATCAGCTCATCCGCAGCTCTCCTGGTCGCCGTTGCGTCAGGCATTCGACCTGAGATGGACGGCAAGGAGGCCGCCCTGG
>VBKD01000079.1 GCA_005888075.1 Chloroflexota bacterium | reverse complement strand
ACACGGTCTACCTTTGGGCCGCTCTCTTCTTGCTCCTCTGGGGAGGCCGGTTCGACGCGGTCATCGACTCGCAGAACGGAGTCCCATTCTTCGCGCCCGTCTTCTTATTACTTTGGCGCAGGGTCTCGGTGCTGCTCCTCATTCACCACGTTCACCAGGACCAGTTCAGATGGCGCTTTCGCTGGCCGCTCGCGTGGCTGGGCCGACTCCTGGAGGGCCCTGTCTCCCGTTGGGTCTACCGACGCTCGCCGATCGTCACAGTCTCGCCGACGACCAGGGCCGAGGTGCGACGCAGGTTGCACTTGCCGGGCGCCATTTACATCGTGCCCAACGGCATCGACACCCCTGACCTTCACGCGCTCCCGATTCGCGCCCCGGCACCATCGGTCGTCTACCTCGGCCGGCTGGTGGCCCAGAAGAGGCTGGAGCTGCTTTTGGAGGCGGTGGCGGAGATCGGCGAACGCTGGCCCAGCCTTCGCGTGACCATCGTGGGCGATGGCCCGGAGCGGCCACGGCTGGAGCGCCTTGCCGCACAGTTGAAGCTGGAACAGCGGGTTCGATTCACCGGCTGGGTGTCGAACGAAGAGCGCTCGCGGCTGCTCGGTGCGGCATGGCTACTGGTCACGCCGTCGGCCGCGGAGGGCTGGGGGCTCGCGGTCATCGAGGCCAACGCCATGGGCCGACCGGCGCTCGCCTTCCGTGTCCCCGGCCTGATGAACTCGATCGTCGAGGACCTCAACGGCTGGCTGGTTGACAGCCCTCAGGGTCTCGCCACGGCGTTGGACACTCACCTCGGCGACCTCAGCGACAGTGAGACGGCTGCCGCCCTCGCCGTCAATTGCCGGCGATGGGCCGACCGCTTCAGTTGGGAGCGCGCGAGCCAGCGAATGGCAGGAATCGTGCGAGGGGCGGTTCCGCTCGCGGTCTCGCCATCGAGGCAGCGACTGCGGGCGCTGGTCAGTGACGTCGCGACGGTAGTCGAAGTCACGGCCTCCGGCGGGCTCGAGCGCGTGCTGGAGCGACTCCTGCCCTGCGACCTCTGGGAGCTCAACGGCGGCACTCTGCGCGTGCTCTTCCAGGGCCGCGACGAGCGGGCAGCGATCGAGGTGCTGGAGGAGGTCGGCGTCAGCGGGCTGGCCCAGACAAGAGCGGCCCGGACCAGCGACCTTCTGCTCGGCCTGCGGGAGGCCCGCTAAGGTGGTGCCCGGAGTCGTCGCCATTCGCCGCAACGCGGGTTGGCTGACTATCTCGGCGCTGATCGGCGGAGGGCTCAACTTCCTCTACGCGCTGGGCTTGACCTGGCTCTTGCCGGTCCGGGATTACGCTGCCTTCGCCGGAACGCAGGCCCTGCTGGTGGTTTGCGGGACGGCGGCGGCCGCCTCCGCGCCGTGGATGCTGTCGCAGCGCCTGGCTCGCAACCCGCCCCCGGCCGCCCGCCGCGATGCAATCAGCTTCGCCGTCTTCCTGACGCTGGCACAGGGCCTACTCGCCGCCCTGCTGGTGGGGGCGTTGGCGGCTGCCATCGGGCACGGCTCGCTGCTGCTGGCCGCGGTCGCCGCGAGCGCCGCCTTCTCGATCTTCGCCGCCACCACCTCGGCCGGCTACCTTCAAGGGCGGCAGCGCTTCGCCCGGTTGGCGGTCCTACTGGCCGGGGAGGTCGGGGTGAAGGTCGTGAGCGGGGTGCTCCTGGTGCTGGCCGGCGCCGGAGTGGCGGGCGTGGTGGCCGGGATCGCGCTGGGCGCGGTGGCGGTCACCCTTGCCGCGGCGCCGCCGATGTTGCGAGATCTTGAGGCGGGCGTCCGCTGGCTCCGCGACCGCGGACTGTGGAGGCTGCTGCTGGGGCTGAGTGGGGTCCAGGTCGGGGTGGTAGTGCTGTGCAATCTGGACCTCGTGCTCGGGAGCCTGCTCGCCCGTGACTCAGCCGGGTTCGCCGGCTATCAGGTCGCGGTGGTGCTCAGCCGGGTCCCCTTCTACCTGGCCAGCTCGCTCTCGGTGGCTGTCTTCACCGGGCTTGTCTCCCGCAAGTCCAGAACGTCGGCGGCGATGGGGCCGATGGTCGGCATCTTGATCGCCAGCACGATCGTGGTCGGGGTGTCGGTGGCCACGCTGCCCCTGCCCGTCGCCCGTGTCTTCTTGCCGCACAGCTACCCGAGCACGGTGGAGTCGCTTGTTCCGTACACGGCCCCCGCCGGAGCGCTGGCCGCCCTCACCAACCTGGGCACCACCTTCTTCCAGGCCGAGGGGCGCTTCTCCGCCGCCTGCATGGCCCTCGCCGTTGGCATATTGGCCCTGTCCGTCGGCGGGGTGGCCGGGCTCTCGCTGCTCGGCGTTCGAGGCCTCGCCTACGCCGCCCTCGGGGCCCAGCTGCTGACCGCGATACTCCTGCTCGGGCTGGCGGTCCGGTACTGGGGACTGGCCGTGCTCCCCCGGCCCTGGCCGCTGGCGGCGAGCGTGGCCGCGCTACCTCTGTTTGTGCTTCGGCCGCTGCCTGCAGTTTGGGCTGCCTACAGCTGCGTGCTCTGCCTCGCGGTCGGCTGGCAGACTCTCTTTCGGCGGCACGACGCCGGGGACGACCAGGCCTTGCCGCAGGGTGGCCGCTCGCCGCGTGTCTACTTGCTGACGGTGGGGCCGATCTCGCCCCCCTGGAACGGCGCGGATACAAACCTAGGACGTGCGCTGGTCAACGCCGAGATTGGCGTCAGCTTTACCTTCCTCGGCCAGCTCGGGGACACCACGCGTCTGGCCCCCGAGCACCGCCGCATCGAGCTCAGCTTCGCGACCGGCATCCCAACCCCACGCGAGCAGTTGCGGATCCTGGGCCGGATCGCAGTCGAGCACGGTGATTACGAGCTGGTGCACATGATCGCGACCTTTGGCCGGAGCCGACTCAGGGAGGAGCTGCTGTGGGCCCTGCCCCTGATCCGCAATCACCCCCTAGTGGTGACTTGCCCGAATGGCGACTACCTGCCCCAAGGCTTGCTCGGCCGGGCGCGCGAGGTCGTCACGGTGTCGGCCCATACGGAGCAGCGACTGCGCGGGCTGGGGCTGGAGCGGGTCCGCCGGATCGCGCCTGGCGTCGACCTTAAAACGTTCAGGCCCCAACCCGCGGCGGAGGCCCAGCGGCGCCTTGGGCTCGAGCCGCGCCCCTACCTCCTGTTTGCCGGCCACCACGACCCCGGGGGTGGGTTGGACGCCGCGCTCCGGCTGACCGGGGAACTGCGCGCCGACTTCCCGGGCCTCGGCCTCCTGACTGCCATGCGCTCGCGGCCGGGACGCGAGCACGCACGGGAGCGGGAGCGCGCGCGGGCGCTGGCGGCCGATCTCGGCCTGGAGGCGGGCTCGGTCTTCGACCTCGGCCCCTTCGCCGATATCCCGCGCGCGCTCCAAGCATGCCGCGCAGTGCTCTTCCAACCCCTGCGGGTGGGCAGGAAGATGGACCTGCCGATGGTCCTCTTGGAGGCCCTGGCCTTTGGCCGGCCGATCATCGTCAGCCCGGTCGACGCGCTCCCCGAACTGGCCGACGGAAGCCCGGCAGTGACAGTCTGCGAGCCCGGCGACCGAGCAGCGCTGGAGGCTGCGGGTCGGCTGCTGGACTCGGAGGCAGCATTTGATCAGGGGTCGGCGGCGGCCCGCCGCCTGGCTGAGTGCCGCTACTCGGCGACGGCCATGGCTGACGCCTATAGCCAGCTCTACGCGCAGGTGCTTGGCAGGGAAGCGGCGGCCAGCGCCGCCCGCGAGTTGGCGGAGGCCGTCGGATGAGCCGTCCGCAGGTGGTCTCGCAGCAGCTCCGCATTCTTCACCTGGCCTTCGACAACCCGCAGCGCCCGGGCAGTGGCGGCGGCGCAATCCGCAACCACGAGATCGGCCGCGAGCTGGCCAAGCGGCACCAGGTGACGGCGCTCACTGTCAGCTACCCGGGTGCCCGCCCGCGGACCGAGGACGGCGTCCACTACATCCCTGTCGGGCTCCCGCTCGGCTATTACGGCGCCATCCTCACCTACTTCATGTTCCTGCCGCTCTACGTATGGACACGCCGCTACGACGTTTTGGTTGAGGACTTCGCGGCTCCGTTCGGAAGCGTGCTCGTGCCCCGCTGGGCGCGGGGTCGGGTCATCGGGCACGTCCAGTGGCTTTCGGCGTCTGAGAAAGCGAGCGAATATCACCTTCCTTTCGACCTCAGCGAGCGATGGGGCGTGCGCAGCCACCACCAGTTGATCGCGGTCTCCGAGCACGTGGCGGAACGGCTGCGGACCATCAACCCTGCCGCGGAGGTCGTGGTGCTGCCCAATGGAGTCGAATCGGGAGTCTGGCGTGTGAAGCCCAACAAAGGGTCGGGCGACCTCCTGTACCTCGGGCGGCTCGAGGCCCAGGGTAAGGGACTCGACCTTCTGCTGGCCGCCTTTGCCAAGATCCAGAAGCAGACCTCCGCCAGGCTCATGATCGCCGGTGACGGCCAGGACTGGGACAGCCTGCATGCGATGGTCCGCCGGCTCGGGCTGGAAGGGCGCGTGAGCCTCCTGGGCCGGGTGGCAGGCGACGCGCGCTTCCAGCTCCTCGCGGACGCGCAGGTTGTCTGCGTGACATCGCGCTACGAGAGCTTCGGGCTTGTACCCCTGGAGGCCATGGCCTGCGCGACACCGGTGGTCGCATTCGACATTCAGGCGATGCGGGAGATGGTGGTCCGGGGGACCGGGCTGCTGGTCCCCGCCTTCGATGTCGACGCATACGCGCAAGCCCTGCTCCGGCTGATCTCCAATCCCGAGCTTTGCGCAAGGATGGGCGCCCGGGGCCGGCGCCGGGCCCTGGGCTACGAGTGGGGGGCAATCGCCCGTCGCCAGGAGGATGTCTACTTGCGAGCGGTTGGCGTCGAGGCCGGGTCGCCTGCTCTCGGCGCAGGTGGAGGGCCCCAGCTCCGCGGGTCAGGTCCAGGCGCGGCGCCCGCGGCGGACGTGCTGCACCGGAAGGCAGTGCCCATAGCAGTGCCTTTGATGCTGAGCCGGCTTCGGGCGGCCCTAGCGGGCGTCGCGGCGCCGGCCTTGGTCGTGCTGGCGGCCTTCGCGGTCCGGGCGGCGACCCTGACCAGCGGTTTCGAGATCCATGTCGATGAGGCCGTCTACCTGCGCATCGCAGACAACCTCCGCAATTCCTGGAGCCTGGTCTACGACCTAGCCGGCCAGCACCCCTTCTTTCTTCACCCGCCGCTCTATTTCGCCTTCGAGGCCGCCTACCTCAAACTGCTGGGAGTCGGGGGAGGGCCGATCCACCAAGTGCTCTCCGTCCGCTACCTGAGCGCCGGCTTCGGCGCGCTCTCGGCAGGCGCGCTGTTCTTGCTCTGCCGGCAACTGGCAGGCAGCGTCGCCGGCTGGATCGGCGCGCTCGTCTTCACGCTCGAGCCCTTCATCGTGCGCATGGACAGCCGAAACTTCCTGGAGCCCTCGGCGGTGCTCTGGATCCTGGTGGCCTGGCTGGCGGTGGCGAGCCTTAGGTACGGGCACCCAACCAAGCGGCCAGCCTGGGCACTCGTTGTGGCAGGAATCGGCTTCGCGGCGGCGCTGCTGACCAACGAGCCAACCGCGATGATCACCCTTGTCCCGCTTTGGCTGGCGGTCGGCGTCGGCGTGCTCAGCCGGAGGCGGGCGGCCGTGGTCTCTGCGCTGGCGCTGGTCATCTACTCCATCTATCCGCTCGGGGTCTGGGTCTCGGGCAACTGGGCAGACTTCGTGCAGCAGAAGACGGCCGGGGTCGACCGCTTTGTTGGGCTCACGGTCACGACCGGCTTCAATACGCCCAACGGGCCCTCCTTCGTCGAGACTGTACTCGCCAACTGGACCGTCTTCGCGCCGACATACGTGCTCCTTGGCTGCGGGCTTGTTGCTACCGCCTGGCTTGTCTTCCAGCCCGACGCCGAGAGCCGTCTGGTGGCCTGCTGGTCGGCCTCAGCCTATGCGCTTCAGACCTACTCGGTGCTCTTCGGGACCAACGAGGAGCAGTACTTCTATTACGTAGCGGTCATGGCGATTGTGGCCACGATGATGGCCGGCCGGCGGCTGCTACAGGACGAGTACCGGCCGCGGCCATTGGCCGCCCGCGCCCGCGCCACCGTGTTCGCAGGATTGGTGTTGTTGCTGGTCCTCAGCGGGTTGGTGGCCGTCGACCACTACGTGACCTCGGGCAACGGCCAGGACCTGATTGCGCGGTCGTTGCCTGCAATGGCGAGTGCCGACCCCATCGTGCTCCTTACCTTGCTGCTCGGCCTCACGAGCGTCATCGGTCTGGGCGCCCTCTTAGTGCAGGCGCTCTGGAAGCGCCCATGGCGGGTGAGTCGGCGGCTCGTACACCGCTCCTTCCAGGTGGCGGTGCTGGTCCTCTTCCTTTTGATGAGCGGGGATGTGGCGGCGGTTCACTACTCCACTCCCGACGACGGTTACGCGCATCTGATCGCCTACATGGATGCTCACGTCCCCCCGGGGACGCCGGTGGCGGCGACCAGCGCCACGGACGCAGCGCTCCTGCGGATGGACGGATATCAGGTGACCGACATGGAGCAGGTGACCGCCGAGAGCACCAGTCGGGCCAAGATTCGCGACCCGCATGTCCTGGTCGCCCAGCACCCAGCCTACGTAGTCGTTCCCACCCGCCTGGTTGCTGAGCGCTATGGCGTGGGCAGCCCGGAGCTGCTCACCTGGCTGCGGGCGAACACGACTCTGGTCTATGTCTTCCGCGGGCCGACCGACGGCCAGCTGGAGCTCTTCTACATGCCGCCGGGGCTGCGATGAGCGACTTTGTCGAGCGCGTCGAGCGCGACGGCGACGAATGGCGGCCGCGGCTGGCTGGGCGCAGGGTGGTCACAATTGGAGGCGGGACCGGTCCCTTCGCGCTGCTGTCACGGCTCAAGGCCTACCCCTGCTCGCCGACCGCGATCGTCAGCATGGCGGACAGCGGCGGCAGCTCGCGACGGCTGATGGACGAGTTCGGCCAGCTGCCGCTGGGCGACCTCCGGCAAGCGCTGGTGGCGCTCTCCCGAAAGGGTGTGCTGTGGCGGGAAATCTTCGGCTTCCGCTTCCCGCTCAGTCCCGGCGGCGATGACTTGCGCGTGACGCCGGAGGTGGGTGGGCACAGCCTCGGCAATCTCATCCTGGCCGCCCTCCAGGAAATCAACGCCGGCGAACTCCTGCATGCGATCGAGGACGCCCAGGACCTCCTCGACACCGCCGGCAGCGTGTTTCCGGTCACGCTGGAGCGGACCACCCTCTGTGCGGAACTGGCCGACGGCGCCGTTGTCTGTGGCGAGACGGAGATCGACACCCGGGGCCGTAACCAGCCGGGGCCGATCCCGGCCCTAAGCCGCGTCTTTCTGCGGGAACCGGTGACCGCCTGCTTGGCGGCGCGGCGCGCGATCCGGCGGGCGGACACCATCGTGCTCGGCCCGGGGGACCTCTACACCAGCATCATCCCCAACCTGCTGGTGGAGGGGATCGCGGAGGCGGTTAATGCCGCCGAAGCGGAGAAGGTCTACGTCTGCAACCTGATGACCAAGCACGGCGAGACCGACGGCTTTAAGGCCTCAGACTTCGTGCGCGAGATCCAGCACTTCTTGGGCGGCCCGCTTGACCGGGTGGTGGTCAACTCGGGAGAGATCCCGGCCGAAGTTCTGGAACGCTACGCGAGGGAAGACTCCGTCCCGGTCAAGGCCGACCACGCGCGGGTGCGGGCGCTTGGCCCCGAGGTCGTGATGGCCGAACTGACGTCCCCCGGGTGGCTGGTCCGGCACGACCCCGACCGGTTGATTCGGTCCATCTTCGCCGCCCCTGCCGAGGCGTTCGTCGGGCAAAGCCGGAGCCCGGCCGAGCAGAAGGCCCAACGGGCATGAGTATCACGCTTGCCGCGATTGGTTTCCACTCGGCGGAGCTGTTGAACCCCAAGGTTTCGGTCGTGCTGCCGCGCGAGCTGGGGCCGAGCGAGCTAAGCGCCTGGCGCGGGATGCAGGCGGCCGACAGCCGGTTGCGCAGCCCCTTTCTGGCGCCCGAGTTCGCCCTCGCTGTCGACCGCGTCCGGAGGGACGCTCGGGTTGCCGTGCTCGAGGACTCCGGCCGAGTGGTCGGCTTTCTCGCCTATCAGGCGGGACGATTCGGCGCCGGGCGTCCTATCGGCGCTTCGCTCTGCGACTGCCAGGGACTGGTCGCGCTCGCCGGCATCCGCTTCGACGCCATGTCTCTGCTCCGCGGCTGCGGCCTCTCGGTCCTCGAGTTCGACCACTTGCTCGCCTCCCAGGCTACCTTCGCCGGCCACCACGTGGCCGGGACGGAGTCTTACGTGATGGACCTGAGCCAGGGTTATGACGCCTACCTGGCAGAAAGGATGAGTCACTCCCGGAAATCGCTGCGCAAGACCTTCGACAAGCGCCGAGACCTGGAGGCGGAGGTTGGAGAGGTCAGCTTCGAGCTGCGCTCCAGCAATGCCCAGGACCTGGCTGCGCTGATGAAGTTGAAGTCGGCCCAGTTCCGCCGCAGCGGATGGCCGGATCGCTTCTCGGAGGGCTGGGTGCGAGCGTTGGTCGAGGAACTCTTCGGCGCCGAGGGAGGCGGTTGCGTGGGGATGCTGTCAGTGCTTCGGGCGGGCGGCCTGCCCGTCGCATACATCTACGCTTTAGCCGGCCAGGGGATGCTCGCCACATGGTTCCCGGCCTATGACCCGGTTTTCGGCCGTCAGTCCCCTGGCCTCATCCTGCACCTCCGGCTGGCCGAGGCGGTGGCGCCGCTCGGGGTTGACACGATCGACCTAGGCAGGGGTCAGGAGTGGTACAAGGACAAGCTCAAGACCCACGACGTCGCACTTGCCGAAGCGTGGGTGGCGCGGCCGGGGGCCGGCGCGCTGCTGAGGCGACTCGAGCGGGCGCCGCGGGACAAGGTCTGGGGCTACGTGATCAGCCACGAGCGGCTGCGGCGCCCCGCGCGCTGGGTGCTGAGACAGGCAATGTCGCTTGGAAGGCGCCGGTGAGCGTGCCTGGGCTCGAGGTCGAGATCGAGACGTTGCTCCAGCAGCGGACAGGGCGCCAGTGCCTCTTTACGCCCTCCGGACGGGTGGCTCTCTATCTGGCGTTCAAAACCTACGTGCGGCCTGGGGGCAGCCTTCTGATGTCGCCGATCACGTGCGACGTGGTCCTCTTTACGGTGCTGGCGGCAGGGCTTCGGCCGCTGATAGGGCCGGTCTCCAACGAGAGCGGCAACCTGTGCGCGGAGGCGATTTCGGCCGAGCTCTGGGGGCGCGCGGACGCCGTCCTGACGACCAACCTCTACGGGCAACCCGATCAGGTCCGGGAGCTGGCGGAGCGCTGTCGGGAGCTGGACATCCCGCTGATCGAAGACGCCGCACAGGCCCTCGAGAGCGAGGTCAGCGCAGTGCCTGTGGGCAGCTTCGGGACCGCCGCCGCGTTCAGCTTCTCCAAGCACGTGGGAGCGCCCGCCGGAGGCGCGCTCGCCTTTTCTGATGGTTCGCGCCGGTCCGAGCTCGTGAGCTTGCTGAAGCAGGTCACCATCGCCCGGAGCTCGGCGCGAGTAATAAAGGACTTCGTTCGGCCTGCCGTCGAGGCCGGAATCCGGGATCTGGGCGTAGTCCGCCCGGCGCGGGCGACCGCGCAGGCAATGGGTTGGCTGCGGCGCGCGGACCGGGCTCCGCTCGACGAGGCCCGGCTCGGAGATGCGCTGGCCAGGCACGGCGGTCTTGCTGCTCTCGACCGATGGGCTCGCTGGGACCTCCCCGGGTATCGGATGGCGGTCCCCCGGCTGTTCCTGGCCGGCATCGCCAAGCGGCTCTCCCGCCTCGAGGCTGACCGCGGGCGGCGGCAGGCCGGGATACGCGTCCTCCTCGAGCTGCCGGGGGTCGCGCCGGGGGCAAGGGCGGCTGCCTGCTGCGGGCTGCTGGCGGTGCCTTTCCTGATCGAGGAACGCGATCGGGCCCGGGCAGAGCTTGCCCGCCGGGCGGTTCGCACGGAGTACGTTTTCGACCCCCCACTCGACGACTACGCTTCCCCGCTGCTCCTGGAGCCATCCACCGATCGCGGCCCCGCGCGCTGGTGGGCGCAGCACGCGCTCCCAGTCAACCCACTCCACGCGGAGGCCGCGCGGGTGGTGCTCTCGGGATGGCGACCGGCAAGCCCCCAGAGCGCGGCCTGATGGAACGCAGGCTCGTGCTCATGTATCACGGGATCCGGCCGCTCTCGGGTGGCGGCTTCCTGGAGCAGGCGCTGGTCGTCGAGCCTCACGCGTTTGCAGCCCAAATCGGGCGTCTGGCGGCAGCCGGCTACCGCTCGCTCCGAGTCGATGATTACGCCGGCGGCCGCTGGCGTGAGGGGTTCGGCCGCGGCGTTCTGCTCACCTTCGATGACGCCTACGAGGGACTCGAAGAATACGTCAGCCCGGTGCTCCGCCACTTCGGCTACACGGCGGTCGTCTTCGCCCCAGTCGCGCACCTGGGTGGATTCAACACCTGGGACGCCCGGAACCGTGCGCTATCGCGGCTTAGGATCGTTGACCGCGACGGCCTACGCGCGCTCGCCGATGGTCCGTGGGAGGTGGCCAGCCATGGCTTCCGGCACGTCGACCTCCGCCAGCTCGACCGGCCAACTCGGCTCGGCGAGTTGGTGATGTCGAGGGAGGCGATCGCTGAGATCGTCGGCAGCGCGCCACGCGCGCTGGCCTATCCCTTCGGCCATGCGGACAAGGCGGTCCGCGCCGACGCCGTCGCTGCCGGCTTTGAGATCGCGTTCGTCGCCACCCCCTACGCAACTGGTGATCCGCTTCGGATGCCGAGGCGCGCGATCAATAACCTCGACAGGGCGCTGCTGTTCGACATCCGAATGTCACCCCGGCCGTGGCTCTTCAGGATGGAGGACGCGGCAAGGATGATCCCGCGGGGCTATCGGCGGCTGCGCCGGATCGGTCAGGCGGCGCTCCGCCGAGAGCCGCGTGGCGAGATTGGATGATGGAAGCGGCCATGGAGAGACAGAGCGCTGACTGGGTCGACACAGTCCCCTCCCCGTGGGAGGTGGTGCTCGCGGCCGCCTGGCGGCGCCGAGCTCTGGCCGCCGTCAACCAAGTGACGCTCAACGAGGCCAGGGTCATTGCCTCGCGCCAGATGGTCGAGGGTTGGGTGCTTTGCGCCTACAGCGAACGCTTCCCGGCCCCCGTCCTGAATACGGCGCGCCAGCGGGAGGAGTTACTGGCCAACAACCTTGCGGAAGTCGCGCATCGCCTGGCATCGGCGGGGGCGCCTGCCGTCGTTATCAAGTCCGGCCTCGAGGCGCGGCCCCAAGGCGATGACTCGCCGATCGCCGCCGCCGAGTACGGCGACATCGATCTTGTGGTCGGCCGCGACGGCTGGGGCCCGTCGTTGGCGACCCTGCGCAACTGGGGCGCGGTCGAAGACCAGGGCCCGCTGGAGCCACACAAGAAGATGGTCAGGCCAGCCCGAGGGCCGGCCGCGCATTTGCACCGCGATGCCGAATGGTTCGGTATCCGGGCGATCAGGGCCGACCAGCTGCGCGCCTGCTCAGAGCCGCTCGGCAACGGCGCGCTGCTCCCGAGCCGCCCAGCCGCGCTCTGCCTGATCGTCGCGCACGGCATCTTCCAGAACCTGTGCTTCGACCTCTCAGAGTTGCTCGAGGTGCGCCGCTTGGCCGACCCGCCGACCGTCGACGAGGCTTCGCGGATGGCGGAGGGCTGGGGGTGGGGCCGCGCCTTCGCGGCGGCGCTCCGAGATGTCCGTTCCGCATCTAGGGCGCTTGACGAGGGATGCCCAATCCGATTGCCGGTGCCGCTGCCCGGTCTCCGCTGCCTGCGTGAGGGCTGGCGGCACTCCGTTTACCTGGGGGTCGCCGGCGAGCCTGCGGCGGCGCTACGCGAGGCCATCCTGCGGCCGGCCCTGGTCGTCGCCAAGGAGCGGAGAAGGAGGCTAGACAGGTGACATATGCAGACACTCGGCTCGTCGGGATCTCAGGGCCGGACGGAAGCGGCAAGTCGACCTTTGCCGCGACGCTGGCGGCCCGCCAGGGCGCCTTAGTCGTCCATCTGTACGGTTGCGTGGTCTGCCGTAGATGGCCGGGGGCGCCGCTCGGCCCAGGCCTCACCGCCGGGCTCGGCCACGGAAGTCGGAGGCGGCACAGGATCCGTGCCCTGCACGCCGTCGTCGATGCCGCGGAAATGACGCTCAGGCTTGAGTGGGCGCTTCTCGCCGCCCGCCTCAGGCATTCGCGTTTGGTGGTGACCGATCGCACACCGCTGGACGCGCTGGTCAAGCACGAGCCGCGCTTGCGCTCGCTGACTTGCCATTGGTACCTCGCGCTGGCGCGTCGCTATGGAGCGGTGCTCTGGCTGGACGGCGACCCCAATGCGATGGCGCAGCGCGACCGCGACCACGGCGCGGCCGAGCTGGCGGCGGCACGAACGCGCTTTTCCTGGTGGTCGCAGCAGCTTTGCAACGTGCAGCGGGTCGAGGTCGGGAGCGCCAGCCCGGAAGAGATCTGGGACATAGGAAGGCGAGTGGCCGCCATCTGATTGTCCGCAACGCCCAGCGGTTAGCGGTCCGCCCGCCCGGCAGCAAGACCGGGCGGGCACGGACCATCCCTTCTCAGCAGATTGTGTTGTTGGCGACCGTCACGTTGCTCCCACTTTCGACAAGGATCTGGCCCGCATTGCAGGCCGTGTTGTACTGCACGTTGATATTGCTCAGGCTACCGTTGGAGCCCGAGGTGAAGAACCAAACGGCGTTGCCGCCGGTCGGGAAGGCGATCCCACCGCGAAGATCGTGGATGTAGTCGCCGGTCCCGGATACTCCGCCCAAAGTGATGTCGTGGACGGCTCCGGTCTGGCTGTCGTAGTAGCCGGTCCGGATGCCCTCCGGAGAGTCGTAGATCTCATTGTTGTCGGTGGTGATGTTGTAGATCGGGTAGTTGCCGACAGCCAGCTGCATGCCGTCGCCGCGGGCGCCGCCGCGGGCCTTGTTGCTGAGGTAGGAGATGTCGTGGGTGCTGGCGTTGATCGTGTGAGCGACCAGCGCGTCGTCGCCGTCCGTCGAGTTGTTGTAGCGCTGGTCGACGTTGTTGTTGTCGACATCGCCGTAAGCGGAGTCCAGCACGTGAATTCCGTCGAGCTGGTCGTAGAGACCACTGGTCGCCACCCGCGTGTCCGAGAAACGGATGCAGAAGTGGTTGCTGCCCACG
>VBKD01000172.1 GCA_005888075.1 Chloroflexota bacterium | reverse complement strand
ATCTTCTTCGACAGCAGCAGGTCCTCCTCAGTGCCGAGCAGCAGCCGTCCAAACCGTCTTGGGTCTATGTAGCGCAGTTGTTGCGTCCCGCCTTGCTCGAGAGACCGGCTCGCCGCGCCGGGTGGGTCCATGTGCTTGGCGGCTCCATCCAAGGCAAGCACCACATGCGTGTGCTTCGCCAGCGGTGCCGACGCATCGACCAGCCGCAATTGCCCGGTCATTCCAAGGTGCACAACGAGAAGAAGGTGGTCGGTGAGACCGATGAGGATGTACTTGCCTCGGCGCCCGACGGATTCGATCCGCTGACCGGCGATCGAATCGACGAAGACCTCTGGTTCAGGGTGGCGAACCATCCCGGGAAAGCTGAGCTCGCAACGAATGATCGTCCGGCCGACAAGGTGTGGCCGGAGGTCGTTGGCGATCGTCTCGACTTCTGGCAGCTCAGGCACGGACTACGGCGAGCTTTTTCACGTCCGCCCAGTTGGGTCCGACCTTCATCTCGACTTCGATGCCGGTCTCGAGCTCGTACGCGCCGGTCATGATGCGCGGCACCTTCTCCGCGAACTGGTCGAGCTCGCTTTCCGGAACCTCGAACAGCAGCTCGTCATGGACCTGCAGCAACATGCGGCCTTCGATCTGATCGGCCTCGATCTCGCGGTGCAGCCGCACCATCGCGATCTTGATGATGTCCGCCGCGAGCGACTGCATGGGAAAGTTGATCGCCATGCGCTCCGCCGCGCTCCGGAGCTGGAAATTCGGCGAGCGCAGATCGGGGATCGCCCGACGCCGGCCTGTGGCGCTGACCACGAATCCTTCCTCGCGTGCCTTCCGGCGCACCTCATCCAGATACTCACGCAGGCGCGAGTACGTCGCCCAGTACTGGCCGAGGAACTCTCGCGCGACGTCACCCGTGATGCCGAGCTGTTGCGACAGGCCGTACTCGCCCTGGCCGTAGATCGAGCCGAAGTTGGCGACCTTGGCGAGTCGCCGCTGGTTCGGGTCGACTGACTCGATCGGGATCTTGAAGACCGCCGCCGCGGTCGCGGTGTGGATGTCCTGACCGGCTGCGAACGCCGCGAGCAGCTTGGGATCGCCGCTCAGGTGTGCGGCGATGCGCAGCTCGACCTGCGAGTAGTCGGCCGACACCATCACGTGCTCAGGTCGCGTCGCCTTGAACGCGCGGCGGATGCGCTGTCCGAGCTCGGTGCGGATCGGGATGTTCATCAGGTTCGGGTTCGAGGACGCAAGCCTTCCAGTTGCGGTGCTCGCCTGGCCGAATGAGGTGTGCACGCGACCGCTCAGCGGATCGACCAGCTGCGGCAGAGCATCGACGTATGTCGACTTCAACTTCGAGAGCTGGCGATGCTCGAGGATGAGCCCGATGATGGGATGCTTGTCACGCAGCGCCTCGAGCGTGTCCGCGTCTGTCGAGTAACCCGTCTTCGTCCTCTTTCCAACCTGAAGCCGAAGATCCTCGAACAGCACCTTGGCCAGCTGCTGCGGCGCGTTGAGGTTGAACTTCTGGCCGGCCACCTCCTCCACCTCCGACTCGATGGCCGCCAGCTGTGCCGCCAGCTCCTCCTGCATTTGCTTGAGGTAAGGCACATCGATGGCGACGCCCTCCGATTCCATATCGGCAAGGACGCCCGCCAGCGGCAGCTCGATCTCGTGGAAGAGGTAGTCGACGCCGAGGTTCCGCATCTCCGCTTCGAGTCGAGGACGCATGTTCAGGATTGCCTCGGCCCGCCGTGCCGCGAAGTCCGCTGCTTCGTCGGGCGTCACCGCTGAAGGCTTGCGAGCGGCGCGTCCGGTCCCAAGCAGCTGCTCCGGGTTGACGAGTGTCACGTCGAGAAATTCCCGAGCGAGGTCTTCGAGCCGCGGGTCGCGCATCCCGGCACCCAGCAGATAAGCCGCGAGGAACGTGCTGAACGACCACTCGCGCTTGCCGCCCCCCAGCGACCGCAGGGCGAGCTCGGTCTCCTTCGCGTCGTGACCCGCGATCGGGCGCCCGGAGAGCGTGCTGGCCACCGCATCCATCGCCTCTTGGGTGGACGCATAAAACGTGTGGCTGCCGGTCGATACGCCGAGGCCATGGACGCGCGCCGCTCGGCCCGCGCCCTCGGTGAAGGCGAAGACTCCGACGTCCTCCGAGCTGTTGAGCAGGGTCGCCGCTTCGACGGGATCCTCGACGATCTTCAGCCCCGCTGGGGCGGGAGCAGCTTCCAGGGCGAGGCTCGGCTGGACAGGGACCTGGTCGGGTGGCGGAAAGCGACTGAGCAGCTGCCTGAACTCGAGCCGGTCGAACACACGCCGGACGGTGTCGTAGTCATAGCGCGTCCAGCGCGCCTTGTCGAGCTCGAGGTCGACCGGCACGTCGCGCACGATGGTCACCAACCGCTTGCCCAGCCGCACCTTGTCGGCGCTCTCCTTCAAAGACTTCTTGAGCCTGCCTTCGGGAAGCTCATCGACCCGGTCCAGCAGCTTCTCGATGGAGCCATAGTCCTGGACCAGCTTGGCTGCGGTCTTGTCGCCAACGCCGGGCACGCCCGGAATGTTGTCGGATGTGTCGCCACGCAAGGCTTTGAAGTCGATCAGCTGAATGGGTTCGAAACCGTAACGCTGACGCACCTGCTCGGGTCCGTAGACGAAGGTGTCGGTGATTCCGCGGCGAGGCACCAGGGCGTCGACAGACTCGCTGACGAGCTGCAGGCAGTCCAGGTCGCCGGAGACGATGGTCACCGGGTGACCTCGCTCTTCGGCGACGCGACTCAACGTGCCGATCACGTCGTCGGCTTCAAAACCCTCGATGCCATAGATGGGAATCGAGAACGACTGCAGCACCTCCTTCACCATCTCCAGCTGCGGCCGGAGGTCATCAGGCATCGCCCGCCGCCCCGCCTTGTACTCGACGTACTCCTTGGAACGGAAGGTCGGAGCTCCCACGTCGAAGGCCGCGACCGCGAACTCTGGGCGGGAGGCGAGGACGATCGCCAGCATGGACGTGAATCCATAGACGGCGTTCGTCACCCGGCCGTCCGAGGTGCTCATGGGCGGCAGGGCGAAGAACGCGCGATAGATAAGACTGTGGGCGTCAATCAAGATCACACGCCCGCGCCTCAACCTGGACACTCCTGGATTCTACGTTCCGACATGTGCGTCACCTTGTGCCGCCGGCGACCGTTCAGATAGGAGGAGCTTTGAGGCCCGGAGGGTATGATGGATCCGAGGATGAAGAACCTCATCGAGGTGTCGGTAGACAGCATCCGTATCCACATGCCGACCGCTCAACATCTGGTGATTCTCAAAGAGAAGGAAGCGGACCGGTACCTTCCGATCTGGATCGGATCGTTTGAAGCCCAGGCGATCGCAACGAAGATCTCTGGGAACAGTCTCGGGCGTCCACTCACCCACGACCTGATGGCAACCGCGTTCGGCGACCTGGGCATCAGCGTGAAGCGCATCGTGGTCACCCGCCTCGCCGACCAGGTGTTTTACGCCCGCCTTTACGTCAAGCAGGATGGTCGCGACCTCGACTTCGACGCTCGGCCATCCGACGCCATCGCGCTCGCCGTGCGTGTCGAGTGCCCGATCTTCGTCGCCTCCGAGGTCATGGAAACCGCGGGCATCATCCCCGAGGCTGATGAGATGGGAGACGACAAAGAGAAGGGCGCGCCGACCGCCATCGACGAGGAGCGTCTTGCGGTGTTTCGCGATTTCGTGAACAGCCTGGATCTTCCGGAGCTTCCGGATGAGCCGGGATCGCAAGACAAGCCCGGCCGCTCCGGCCGGGGCTAAGGAGCTGTCTCTCTCCACCGATTTCGATTTCGCTCTTCGCGTTCTGGTCGCGGTGGTAATCGGTCTGATCCTCGGCTTCGAGCGCGAGTTCCACGGCCACCCGGCCGGCATGCGCACTATGGCTCTCATTGCTGGGGGCTCTTGCCTTTTCACAGCCATCGGAGCGGTGCCCGACCTCGGCATTCGAGTCGACCCCACCCGCATCGCGGCGCAGATCGTGACGGGCGTCGGCTTTCTTGGAGCCGGCAGCATCCTGCGCCAAGGCGAAGAGGTCAAGGGCCTGACCACAGCCGCCACGATATGGGTGGTCGCGTCGCTCGGCATGGCGGTCGGGTTCGGCTACTATGGCCTCGCCACCCTGTCCACGGTCTTGGTGGTAGTCGCGCTCGTCGCCGTCAGGCCGATCGAGGACCGCTTCTTTCCGGCACGTCGCAATCGCCGGCGCGACGATCCGCAAAGACAGCCGGCGGAACCATGAGCGATCACTCGGTCGCGATAGTCACGGACTCGACGGCCGACCTGCCGCCCGACCTCACGCGTTCCCGGTCGATCGTCGTCGTGCCTCTGACCCTGCACTTCGAAGGCAAGTCACTGCTGGACGGCATCGAAATCACTCCGGGAGAGTTCTATCGCTCGCTTCCGTCGGCGACGACCCATCCAACGACGTCGCAACCGTCGGCCGGACGCTTCGCGGAGACGTATGCCGAGTTGCTAAAGGAGCACGAGGCGGTCGTGTCGATTCACATCTCAGAAAAGTTGAGCGGCACCTATGAGTCCGCGCGCCAGGGAGCGGACTTGACCGACCCGAAGCGCGTGCACGTGATCGATTCGCAGGTCGTTTCGATGTCGGTGGGATTGGTGACGCTCGCGGCTTCACAGCTTGCATCACAGGGCGCTGACGCGCGGTCGATCGCGAATCAGGTGCTGTCTATGCGCGACCTCGTTCAGACATATTTTTCAGTCGCGACGCTCGAGTTCTTGCGCCGCGGCGGACGTATCGGACGCGCCAACGCACTGCTGGGGTCTGTGTAGCAGGTCAAACCAGTTCTGTGCATTCGCGACGGCCTGGTCACGCCACTCGAGCGAGTGCGCACCTTCGACCGGGCGCTGACCAGGGTCATCGAGCTTGCGCGCGCGGTGGATCGCGGAAAAGGCATCTGCGCCATCGTCGGACATGCCGACGCCGAGG
>VBKD01000078.1 GCA_005888075.1 Chloroflexota bacterium | reverse complement strand
CTGGATCCGGTTTCACAAGCAGTCTCAGGCCGGTGTCGAAATGAGTCTCAACAAGGACTGCCCAGGAGGGTATGGTTTGCCCCAACCGGGTGAGATCTCAAATCTCCCTTCGCGGTTTCCTTAAGGATCCCCGCACCTTTGATGCGGTGAACGTGGTGCTGTCCGCGGGGCTCGTCCTGGGCGCATACATCACGGCCTACGCCTACGTCCACATTCCTGGCGGTGTCGAGGCAAAGGCCTCGCAAGCCGGTTTCATCATCGTCGAGGGTGCATGGGCCCTGCTCACCGTGTTCCTCTTCGGCACGTTTGCCCGAGGCCTTCGCGCCGGCCGGAGCTGGAATCGCGCGCTGCCGGACGGTTACGTCGACACGCTGCTGGCGTGCTTGGTGTTCGGCGGCGCCTGGCTTCTCGACGATGCGTTCTGGTCGCCCGCCTTCCCCCGCACGGGCGTGGGCCTCGACATCCTGTTCACCCCGCCACACCTCATCGAGATTGCCGCCGCCGCTGTGATCGTCAGCGGCCCGCTTCGGGCTGCCGCGCGCCGCGGCGAGTCGGTGGCCGGTCTTGTGACCCTGACCTCGGCGGCCCTTCTGCTGTCCGCGGTGACCTTTGCCACGCAGTTCATCAATCCGCTGATCGACCCGTGGCCGGCAGGCGACTACGAGTTCCTGAGCCAGGTGCTGCCGTGGGTCGACGAGAACATGGGCGTCGCCGCCATTCTCGCCATGGCCGGGATCCTGGCCGGGACCGGCCTTCTGCTGAACAGCGGCTTCAAGCTGCGGCCCGGTTCCCTGACCTATGTTTTCACGCTCAACGGCCTCTTGGTGACGGTCAGCAAGCTGCATTTCAAGCTGATCCCGGTGATGATCGTCACCGGCATCGTGGCCGACGCCTGGGTGGCGTGGCGGGCTCGCCGGCCGGGACAGCCGACGGCATCGCTGTGCGCCGTGATCGCGGGGACCTTTGCCGTCGCCTACATGCTGGAGATCACGCTGCTTCCGGCCGGGTCAGTTTGGCATGCGCCGCTGTGGGCAGGCGCCATCATCGCGTCGACCATGCTCGGCTGGCTGATGGGCCGCCTCCTCCGGTCCGGCGTGCCCAGCATCCTCACGCTCACCAGCGAGCTGGCCGTCGCGCCCGCGGAGGAGCGATGGACGCTCGATCCGGCAAGCGTGGCGCGCGAGCAGCTGGTCAAGGCGGCCCTGGACGACCTCGGCACTCCGGAAGCCCTCGGCCGAAATCCCCTGGCGCGCCTGCCCGGGCTCAAGGGCGACGCCGCCGCGGCCGATTTGCGCTCCGCCCTGGTCGATGTGGTTGAGGAGCTCGTAGTCTCAGCATCGCCCCGGGATGCCGAGGCGGGCCGCCTGCTGCTCGACTACTACGTCAAGAAGGTGGGCAGCCACGAGGTGATCATGGAGCGGCTCCATCTCTCGCGGCCGACTTACTACAGGCGTCTCCATTACGGGTTTGAGCTGGTCGCCGGCCGCCTCGACAAGCTGAGCGAGTTCGCGACCCGCGTCACCGCCACCGACTAGACGGCTATGAGGAGGCACCCTCCTCTTTGCTCATCGCCTCGAGCTGGCGTTCGACCTCTTCGTCCGGCGCAATCATCTGGTAACGCTCGTCCATCGCGTCTCCCATGAGGTCGAGCATGATCGTGTCGAGGTCGCCCTCCCGTACAAGCCGGTCGATCGCGGCGACGCGCGCCTGCATGCTTTCGGTGTTCTCCTCAGCGCGGCGCAGCGCGCCGGCGAGGTCAGCGAAGTCTTGAGAGACGCCGGTCATCGCTTCGTTGATTCGGACCTGGGCTTCGGCCGCGCTGTAGCGAGCCTTGATCACTTCCTGGCGCGCGGCGAAAGCCTCGATCTCGCCTGAAAGCCTCTGCTCGATCATGCCCAGCGCACCCTGCTCCTTTTCGACCTCTGCCAGGTGACGCTCGAGCGTCTGAAGCTCGCGCAGGACCATCTGGCGCCGCTGCACCGTGAGTCGGGCCATGGCCTGGTGGCCGGTCCGCAGCTCCTCGCGTGCCTGGGCTTCCATGGCGGGAAGCTTCGCCCGTACGCCGTCAGCCGCCAGCCGCAAACGCTCCTTCGCCGCGGCAACGTCTTCCCCGGCCCTCGACACCTGGCTCAGCAGCGCTCGCTGCTTCTGGTGAGACGTGAGATGAGTCACGCGCGGATCCGGGGCGGGCGCCAGAGCGGCGGACGCTCCCTTTTTCAGGATTCCGGCGACTCGATCGAGAATGCCCATCATCGGCCTACGCATGCGCAGCGTGCGCCACGGGCGGCTGCTCGGCTTGCGTCGCCTCGGCGAGCCGGCGGCGCTGGATTCGGAAGTAGTAGTTGCCCAGAAAACCCATCGCTGCGATTAGGACCAGCCGCATCACCAGCACCTTGTCTTCGTTTCCGCCGTCAAGGGGCAAGGTGCCCACGACAATACAGGCCGCGGTGTAAGCGACCATAGTGACCACGGTATAGACGGCCTCGACGCGGCGTGTGAAGACAAGGGCGAAGGCGAACACGACAGGGAAGTAGAGGACGAAGAACTGGTTGTCGAGCCCGTGGTGGCCGGGCCAGAAGATCACGATCGCCGTGATCAAGACCACGTCGATTGCGCTCGCGGCGACCACCATGGCTCGGTTCAGCGGGCTTCCCATCACGTAGCGGCCGTGCAGGAAGAAGTTGACCGCCATCAAGACCAGGAAGAACGGCATGGTCGCGGTCAGGTACGAGATCGACTTGGCCGTCCACAGCACCAGTACGATTCCCGCCACGATCACGCTCCAGCGCGCCCATAGGAGGACGGTCTGGCCGAAGAATAGGTCTTCCTGTTCGGCCTGCGCGGAGGTCCGTACCTCGCGGATGTTTGGCATGTGAATCACTCCTTCAGGCCTTAGTGGCCACTTGCTGTTGAGCCGGGAATCGTTCGACCTCGTCGACCATTTCCCGATGAATACGGATCGCATCTGCGCGGCGTCTCGACTCGCTGCGGGCGAAGACATTCCCGCAGACGGCAATCGCCGCGATCATGAAGAGTCGCGTGAACACGGCCGGCAGGTCATCCACCGGCGTGCTGGCCAGCGCGATGACTCCGTATACGCCCACGGTCAGCGCGGTGTATATCGCGGCGATGGGCGTTGGGAATGCGACCGAGATTCCGACGATCGCCGCGAAGTAGAAGATGAACACCGGCGATGGGTAACCGTGCTGCACGATGACCAGCGCCGTCACCACCACGATGTCGGCGAGGCTCGCGCCGTAGATGATGTTGTCGATCGCCGGCCGGCCTCGCAGCAGCTGGACGTGAAGGTAAAAGTTGCCGAATGCAAGGGCGATGATGGCCCCGAGCTGAACCTGCAACGTCAGCAGGTCGGTCGGGCTCCAGAACGAGAGAAGCAGCCCCGTACCGATGAGGATCCAGCGTGCCCAGACCAGCACGGCCTGGCCATAGACGAGGTCTTCGGACCGGACGGTGCCGGCGAATGAGTCGAGACCCCGATCCCGCTGCTTCTCCGGCGGCGCCGGCGATTTAGGCGCTTTGGCGGGTTCTGGCCGGTCGGCCGCCACAGGCTCCCAACGCTCTTCCACGCCGTTCCAGAACCACAAGCCGTCCGGCGACACGAGATGCCGAGCCGCATCTGAAGTCATGGCCGTGCCTCCTCCGTCGGAGTTGAACCGGCCTCGGAAAGCTCTGCCTTGATTCGCTGCAGCTCTCCTTCGACGACCGTGGAGATCTCGATGCGGAGCAGCTCGTGCTCGACGAAATCGCCGCCGCCGACTGGAGGCAGCGTCCCCAGGTCGACGAGTGAATCGATGGCTCTGGCTCTCGCCTGAAGTCGCTCGGTCTTCTCTTCGGCGCGGCCGACGGCCATACCCAACTCCGCCAGCTCGCCGGACACCCCGGCGAAAGACTCCTTGAGCCGCACTTCGGCCTCGGCCGCCGTGTAGCGCGCCGAGACGACATCGCGGTGCATGCGAAATTGCTCGATACGGACCTGCAAGCTCCGCTCCTGGCCGGCCAGGCGCTGCTTGTCGGCCTCGACCTCGGCGATTTGCCGGGTCAATCCATCCATCTGGGCAATCGCCAGCTGCTTCCGCTCGAGCGCTATCCGCGCAAGATCCTCGCGCCCGGCGCCGACCGCGCGTATCGCCTGGTCGTCGAGGTGCGGGATTCGCTCCCGCAGCTTGGTTGCCTGCTGCTCGAGCTGCTGTTTCGCGGTGGCGACGTCAACCAGTCCGTGCCGCAGCGTGACGAGCAGCGTTCGCTGCTGGTTGTAGGCGTACTCGAGAACCTTGCGGGGATCCTCGGCCTGGTCGAGAGCGCTGCTCACCTCGGTGCTGAACAGCAACCTGATACGGGTCCAAACGCTCATCTCTGCCTCCTGTTGTCGAAATCCGGCCGTCGATGGCACGGAATTTCGGCTCAGGAGCGTCTCAGAAGCAGTCTCGGATCGCTCTCAATTTCAGTCTCACTCTCACTCATCGAGACTGATCGCTACTCGGACGGTCTGGCTTCAACCTCGGGCTTGAGAAACAGCGCGCCGAGGGGCGGCAGCGTCAAAGTGACGCTGTGCATGTGCCCGTGCATGCTGACCGGCACAGCCTCCACGCCGCCGAGGTTGCCCTGCCCGCTGCCGCCGTAAAGGGGCGCATCGCTGTTCAGCAGCTCGCGCCAGCGGCCGGCCATCGGGATTCCGATCTGATAGTTGTACCGGGGCACGGGGGTGAAGTTGAACGCGGCCACCAGGATGTCCTCGGGGGAGCGACCTCGACGGATCAGGCTCACCACGCTGTTGTCGGCGTCGGTCACGTCGATCCATGAGAATCCCGCGGGGTCGAAATCGAGCTCGTGCAGCGCCTTTTCTTCGCGCAGGATCCGGTTGAGGTCGCCCACCCAAAGCCTCAGGCCGCCGTGCATCGGCTGGTCGAGCAGGTGCCAGTCGAGGCTCTGCTCGACATCCCACTCACGCCACTGGCCGAACTCGCCGCCCATGAACAGGAGCTTCTTGCCCGGCTGCGCGAACATCCATCCGTAGAGCAGGCGGAGGTTGGCGAACTTCTGCCAATCATCTCCCGGCATCTTCGAGAGGAGCGAACCCTTCCCATGCACCACCTCGTCATGCGAGAGCGGCAGCATGAAGTTCTCCCCGAACGCATAGAGCATTCGGAACGTGAGGTTCTGCTGGTGGAACCTTCGGTGAATGGGCTCTCGCTCCATGTAATAGAGGGTGTCGTGCATCCAGCCCATGTCCCACTTCATTCCGAATCCGAGCCCGCCGACATACGTGGGTCGCGAGACCAGCGGCCAGGCGGTTGACTCCTCGGCGATGGTCTGCACGTCCGGCTGCTCCTTGTACACCTCGATGTTGAATCGCCGCAGCCAGTCGACCGCGTCCAGGTTTTCGTTGCCGCCGAACTTGTTGGGGATCCATTCCCCAGCTTTGCGCGAGTAGTCGAGATACAGCATCGACGCGACCGCGTCCACCCGCAGCCCGTCCACGTGATAGCGGTCGAGCCAGCTGAGCGCGCTGCTCAGCAGGAAGCCGCGAACCTCGTTGCGCCCGTAGTTGAAGATCGAGCTGCCCCAATCCGGGTGAACACCCATTCGCGGGTCGGCATGCTCGTAGAGATGGGTGCCGTCGAAAGTCTGCAACCCGAACTCGTCGGAAGGAAAGTGAGATGGCACCCAATCGAGGATCACGCCGATGCCGTTCTGGTGCAGGTAGTCGACGAGGAACATGAAGTCTTGCGGCGTGCCGTAGCGACTCGTCGGCGCGAAAAAGCCGGTGACCTGGTAGCCCCATGACTGGTACAGCGGGTGCTCCATGACGGGCATGAACTCGACATGCGTGAATCCCATGCGGCTCACGTAATCCGCCAGACGTGGCCCCAGCTCGCGATAGGTGAGCCAGCGATTGTCTTCCTCTGGCACGCGCATCCACGAACCGAGGTGCATCTCGTAGACGGACCACGGTCCCTGGCGGCTGTTGACCGAGCGGCGGTTGGCCATCCATCCGTCGTCGCCCCACGGGTAGGAGAGATCCCAAACGATGGAGGCCTGCCGCGGCGGGGCTTCGGAAAAAGTGGCGAAAGGATCGGCTTTGTCAGCGCCCGCCCGAGTGACGCGCGAGTGGACGTAGTACTTGTAGCGGGTGCCGTGCTTGACCCCGGGGATGAAGCCCTCCCAGATCCCTGACTGCTCGCGTGGATAGAGGCCGTTGGCCGACTTGTCCCAACCGTTGAAGTCGCCGATCACGCTGACCGCGTCGGCGTTGGGCGCCCAGACGGCGAAATTCGTGCCCGGGGGGTCGTCCGACAGGTGCGCACCGAGCTTGTCGAAGAGGTGGCTGTGCGTCCCCTCGTTGAAGAGGTGGAGGTCGAACGGGCTGATCAGCGAGCGCGCGATCATGCCGGTTTGACGATGTCCAGGATGCCGCGCAGCGGTATCCGCACCCAATCTGGCCGCATGTTCAGCTCATAACGTAGCTCGTACAGCGCTTTCTCCAGCAGCATGGTGGTCAGCTGAATCTCGAGATCATCCTGCGTCTGGGGTACGAATGACGCCGACCCGGCGGTCGACAGGTAGCTTTTCAAAAACGCGGCAGAGACGCAGTCGACCCAGAATCGAGCCCAGGCGTGCATGCGCGAAAGCGTTTCGGGGGGCGGGGCCAGCGTTCGCAGCGCGGCCTGGCTTGCGTACGAGAACGAGCGCAGCATGCCCGCCACATCGCGCATGGCCAGCCGCTTCAGCCTGCGCTCGTAAAGCGAGCGGGTCGGCTCGCCTTCGAAATCGATGATGACAAAGTCGTGGCCGGTGTAGAGCACCTGGCCGAGGTGGTAGTCGCCGTGAACCCGGATCCGGCTCGTGTTCAGGCGGCGCGCGAGGAAAGAGCGAAGGATGTACGCGACGCGCGACTCCATCTCGAGCACCTGCCGAGCATCGTCACGCGCGTCGGCCGGTACCCTGCCGAGCTGCGAGCGCAGCAGGTCGACCGCACGGATCGACAGCCCGCTGATCGACTGGTAGATAGAACGCTGGTCCTGCTGCGAGATTCGCTCGGGTGCGAACGCAGGGTCTGAGGGATCCGAGGCCAGGGCCCCATGCAGCTCGGCCGTGCGCTTGCCGAGCAGGCGGGCTGACTCCAGGTAGTTGCCGATCGTCCTGGTGGCTGCCTCGGGCAGCTCCAGGCGACTTGCCTCGACGACGCTTTTGCCGAGTGGCAGCGGCTCGAGGTCGAGCAGCTCCGGTCCGGTGAAGAAATGCGCCAGCGTGGTAAGCGTGTGCTGCCACGCATCACCCTGGTTGGGCACGTATGCCTGAAGGATGGCCATCGATACCGGCTCGCCCTGGGCGCGCCGGTATTCGAGACTTCCGGCCAGAGGAGCGACGTACGCAAACTCGGTCTTGTCCGTGAGGAACCGCCCGACCTCGAGCTCGGGGTTGACACCTTCTTCCAGCCGCCGGAACACCTTCAGCATCAGGCGCTCGCCGAAGATCACGGAGTTGTTGCTCTGCTCGGCGATCGAAAGCTGGGCCTCCAGGCGAACCGTTTCGGGGCCGCGGAGGCGCGCGAACGCGCGTGTAGTCGAGCCAACAAGCGTTCCGCTGCTGCCCGCGGCGCGTCGCCGCCTGGCGATCGCTCCAAGCATCGCCTCGGCGAAGTTGGGCGGTCCGAGCGCGTCGTAGAGGAGTCCGCGAGAGTCATCCTCCTGGTTGCGCGCCCATGCGATCGCGGACTGCGGCCATCGCTCGAGGATGTGCTGGGCCTCGGCCGGGTTCGCGTAGGCCAGCGGAAGCATGTACGTCTCTGGATCGCCTTCCGCGTACGAGATCACGACCATGCTGAGGAAGGAGTTGCCCTCGGCTCCCGGCACGGCGACCACGTCGGTGATCGATGCCGACTTCAGGCGGCGCGCCTTGCCCGCAAACCATCTGCGCTGCCTGATGTAGCTGAGCAGCACGTTCTCGAACCGCTCCTTGGCCGCGCCGACAAGCGCCGATTCCCAGCCTCCGGCGATCGGGATCTCAGGCAAGGGCGCAACCGCCAGGGCGCCGTCCATCTGGACGGCCGGCACCGCGCGCGGCTGCATGGCAAACCAGTAGAACGCGTGCGGTCCGAGCGTGAGGAAGTACGGGGCGTCACCGATGACGGGCATCTCGTTGCTGCTGAAGAGCTCCACCGGCACGAGCCCCTTCCACTTGCTCAGGTCGAGCTCGACGGCCTGGAGGAAGCGCGAGAGGTTGGCGATGCAAAGGATCTGCTCCGACTCGTACTTCCGGACATACGCGAGGACCTTGCGGTTCTCCGGCCGCAGCAGCTCGAGCGTGCCGCGGCCAAAGGCGCGGTGACGCTTGCGCAGGGCGATCAGGCGTTTCATCCACGAGAAGGTCGAGTGCTGGTTGCCCTGCTGCGCCTCGACGTTGACCGTCTCGTAGTGGTACTCGGGGTCTGTGATGACAGGCAGGAAAAGCCGCTGGCGGTTGGCGCGTGAGAACCCGGCGTTTCGGTCCGCGCTCCACTGCATCGGGGTGCGCACCCCGTTGCGGTCGCCCAGAAAGATGTTGTCGCCCATCCCGATCTCGTCGCCGTAATAAAGGACCGGCGTGCCGGGCAGCGAGAAGAGCAAGCCGTTCATCAGCTCGATGCGGCGGCGGTCGTTGCCCAGCAGCGGCGCGAGGCGGCGCCGGATTCCCAGATTGAGCCGCGCCAAGCGGTCCTGCGTGTACGCGCGGTACATGTAGTCGCGCTCCTCGTCAGTGACCATCTCCAGCGTCAGCTCGTCATGGTTGCGCAGGAACAGGGCCCACTGCGCCGTGTCCGGGATGCTCGGCGTCTGCGCCAGGATGTCGACGATCGGGAAGCGGTCTTCCATCCGGATCGACATGAACAGGCGAGGCATGAGCGGGAAGTGGAACGACATGTGGCATTCGTCGCCGTTGCCGAAATAGGAAACTGAGTCTTCGGGCCACTGGTTTGCCTCGGCCAGCAGCATCCTGTTTGGGTAGTTGGCATCGACGTGGGCGCGCATCTCGCGCAAAAACTGATGCGTTTCGGGCAGGTTCTCGCCATTCGTGCCCTCACGCTCGAACAGGTAAGGGACCGCGTCCAGCCGCACGCCGTCGACGCCGATGTCAAGCCAGAAGTCCAGTGCCTTGAGGACCGCCTCCTTGACCCTCGGATTGTCGAAGTTCAGGTCGGGCTGGTGGGAGTAGAAGCGGTGCCAGTAGTAAGCATTGGCCACGTGGTCCCACGTCCAGTTCGAGTTCTCGAAATCCTTGAAGATGATCCTGGCGTCCTGATACTTCTGGTTGGTTTCACTCCAGACGTAGAAGTCGCGCGTCGAGCTGCCCGGCTTGGCGCGGCGGGCTCGCTGGAACCAGGGGTGCTGGTCTGAGGTGTGATTGCAGACCAGCTCCGTGATGACCCTGATGCCGCGCCGGTGCGCCTCCTTGACGAACGCGGTGGCGTCACCGAGCGTGCCGAACAGCGGGTTGACGTTGGTGTAGTCGGCGATGTCGTAGCCGTCATCACGCATGGGAGACGGATAGAAGGGCAGGAGCCAGACCGCGTCGACGCCGAGCTCCTGCAGGTACGGCAGCTTGTCGATCAGGCCGCGGAAGTCACCGCTGCCGTCACCGTCGCTGTCGGAGAAGGCGCGGACGTGGAGCTCGTAGATGAGCGCGTCCTTGTACCAGAGCGGATCGTCTTCCAGTCGAAAGGCCGGCAGCTTTCGCCGCCTGGTCCCCGTCTGGATTGGCGTCTCCTCCGGCGCGCGTCCTGTGATCACAAGAAGTACTCGAAGTCATGTTCGCTGCGGACGCGCCGCCGAAAGCGAAAGATCTGAGCGGGCATCGCGTGCGGGTTGATCTCGACGTAATTGCGCGGTCCGTTCCACATGTAGCGCGCGCCGCTCAGCAGCTCGTGAGCCTGGTACGTGCGGTCGCGCTCGATGCCCAGCTCATCGAGCGGCAGCGTGACCATGCCGCGCTGCACGTGATGGGGGTCGCAGTTCACGACCATCAGGAGCACGTTGCCGCCGTCGGGACTGGTCTTCGAGTACGCAAGCAGCTGATCATTCTCGGCTGGATGAAACCGTAAGCCTCTGTCGCTTTGCAGTGCCGGGTTTTCGCGCCGAATCTTGTTGACCACCGTGATCAGCTCGCGAAGGTCATCCGCCTGCTCCCAATCCCAGGTCCTGATCTGGTACTTCTCCGAATCGAGATATTCCTCTGAGCCCTGCTCGCGGGCCCGGTTCTCGAGCACCTCGAACGCCGGCCCGTAAATGCCGTAGCTCGCCCCAAGCGTGGCGGCGAGCACCAATCGCGCCTGGAAGGCGGCGCGTCCGCCCGTCTGCAGGTACTCGGTGAGGATGTCCGGGGTGTTGGGCCAGAGGTTGGGGCGGAAGAAGTCGCGCACGGGCGGCTGCGACAGCTCGGTGAAATATTGGTACAGCTCCCACGCGGTGTTCCGCCACGCGAAGTACGTATACGACTGGCTGAAACCGAGCTTCGCCAGCCGGTACATCACCTTGGGGCGCGTGAACGCCTCGGATAGAAGGATGACGTCAGGGCGACGTCGCCTTAGCTCGGCGATGAGCCACTCCCAGAACGGAAACGGCTTCGTGTGCGGGTTGTCGACGCGGAACACGCGAACTCCCTGGTCGGCCCAGTAGAGGACGACAGACAGCAACTCCGCCCAAAGCTCACGCCACTGCTCCGTCTCGAAGTCGAACGGAACGATGTCCTCATATTTCTTGGGCGGGTTCTCGGCGTACTGGATCGAGCCGTCGGGCCTGTGCTTGAACCACTCCGGATGCTCGCGCGTGTAGGGATGGTCTGGGGAGCACTGAAAGGCGATGTCCAGGGCGATGTCGATGCCATGCTCGGCACCGACCCGGACCAGACGCTGGAAATCATCGAGAGTGCCGAGCTCCGGGTGGATCGACTTGTGCCCGCCCTCTTCCGACCCGATCGCCCATGGACTGCCGGACTCCCCCGGCTTCGCTGGCTTGTTGTTGGCTCCTTTGCGATGAGTCTTGCCGATGGGATGGATGGGCGGCAGGTAAAGCACGTCGAAGCCGAGGCGGGCGATCTCAGGCACACGTCGCTCGACATCGCGGAACGTCCCGTGCTTGCCGGGTGCTCCGGCCGACCGTGGGAAGAGCTCGTACCAGGCGCTGAACCGCGCCTTCTCCGGTTCGACGAGGACCTCGAGCTCTCTCGGATGGCGCGTTGCCAGGCTCCGGTCCGCGTAGCGGCCCATCAGCTCGGCCAGCGCTTCGTCCGCGGCGGTCGCGGCGGCCGCCTTGCCTCGAAGCGCCCTGGCGAAGGTGCGAAGGCGATCGGCGTCGGCGGTGTTGCTGCCGGTCCGGGCCGTGGCTTCTTCGACCATCCGGGCCGCCACCTCGAGCTCGACCTTCACATCCTGGCCCGCCTCGACCCGCTTGGCGAACTGGCGCCTCCAGGTCTCGAAGCGGTCGACCCAGCCCTCGAACGTGAACAGATACCGCCCGAGCTCGGTGAGCGCGAACTCGCCGCGCCACCGGTCGTTGGGGAGAGGGAGCATCGGCGTCTCGACCCAGATGGTCGACGCCTCGTGGCGGTGGCGGAGAACGGCCCTCAGCGCGTCGTGGCCGTCGGCGAAGATGTCCGCCTCGACGGTGACGGACTCGCCGACCGTCCGCCTGGCAGGGAACCTCCCTCCGTCGATCTCAGGCGAGACCGATTCGATGGCCACGCGACGGCGCCCTTCGAGCTCGCCGTCGGGCGCGATCTGGGG
>VBKD01000171.1 GCA_005888075.1 Chloroflexota bacterium | reverse complement strand
CAAGGGCCGCTGCAGCGCGGAGACCATCGCCACCGATCTCGGCGTCACGCCCAACGCCGTGCGCCAGCACCTGACCAACCTCGAACGGGATGGCCTGGTTCAGAGCCGCCCCGAGCGAAGTGGCCGTGGGCGCCCGTCCCTCATGTTCAAGCTCACCGAGCGCGCCGACGCGGTCTTCCCCAAGCGCTACGGGCAGCTGGCGACCATGGTCCTGCAGGAGGTGCAGGAGATGGGCGGGCCCGAGGCCCTGGATGAGGTCTTCGCCCGCGTCGCCGCCCGCCACGCCGGCGCGATCGAAAAGGACCTCGAGGGGCTGGATTTCGACGACAAGATGCGCCGCGTGGTGTCCTGGATAGGGCGCGCCGGCACGCTGGCCGAGCAGACGGAGACCGCCGAGGGACTCAAGGTCACCATCCACAACTGCCCTTTCCGCAACACCGCCCTCAAGTTTCCGCAGGTCTGCACCATCACCCCGCAGCTCATCTCACGTCTGACCGGTGCCGCCGTCTCCCAGGCGGAGTCGATCCACCGCCGAGATCCCTACTGCTCCTTTGTCGTCCACCGCCCCGCCGACACTGACTAGCGCCGAGGTCAAAGAGGTCGACGCGCTCGCCCAAGAGCGCTTCGGCATCTCGGTGGAATGGCTCATGGAAGCCGCGGGCTGGCAGGTCGCCCGCTTCTGCGGCGACCCGACGACGGTCGTCTGCGGCATCGGCAACAACGCCGGCGACGGGCTCGCCGCGGCTCGGCACATCCATCGCTGGGGAAGGTTGGTGTCCGTTTGCTGCATCGACGCCCAGCGCCTGAAAGGCCCCGCCGCGCGTGAGCTGGACGCCCTGCGCCGCGTGGGCGTCGACGTGTCGACCGAGCTTCACCTCGAACATTCGGCGACGATCGTCGACGCCATCTTCGGCACGGGTGTTTCTCGGGCGCCTGATGGACGGTTCGCGGAGTGGATCGACGCCATCAACGCCTCCCGCTCGCGGGTCGTGGCGGTCGATGTGCCTTCGGGCCTCGACTCCGACACGGGGGTCGCCTACGCTCCAACTGTGAGAGCCGACCTGACCGTGACACTGGGCCTGCCCAAGCCAGGCCTTGCCGGAGCTGATGGACCGAGGCTATGCGGTGACGTCTGGCTGGCGGACATCGGCGTCCCGTTCGAGGCTTATGCGGCGGTCGGTGCCGACGTGCCTCCTGACCTGTTTTCGGCAGCCGACCGCGTGCACCTGGTGGTCGCCCGGTGACGCGGGAGGTCGTCTGGGACCGCGGAGTTTCCCTCCCCTCTCACCAGCTCTGGCTGGACCCTCTGGTCGTGCGCAGCTTTGCCTTCATCTCCCACGCGCACACCGACCACGCGCGCCGGCACAAGGAAGCTCTGTTGACGCCGCAAACCCTGGCCTTGATTCCCGAGGGGCGACGACCGCGCGGATGGCGCATGCTCGGCCTTGGCGAGTCCCTTCGACGCGGTCCGGCGACGGTGACTCTTTACTCCGCAGGGCACATGCTGGGCTCCGCCCAGCTCCTTTTCGAGCATGGGGGCGAGCGAGTGCTCTACACGGGAGACATCAAGTTGCGGCAACCCGGCGGCTTGCCCGCCACGTTTGTGCCGCGGGCGGACGTCCTGATCATCGAGACCACCTACGGCCGGCCGCATTTTCGCTTCGGAGACCCCGATTCGACGGTTGAGGCCATCGCTCGATGGTGCCGTCGCGCCCTGGACAGCAATGTGACGCCGGTGTTGTTGTGCCACGCCCTGGGCAAGACCGAAGAGGTCATGCTCGCGCTTGCGCCTTACGGCTTCCGTTTTGCGCTTGAGAAGCGATGCGCCCCATGCGCCCGCGACTACGCCGCGGCCGGACGCTCGCTTCCGGAATGGACCGAGCTCAACGGAGAGCCGGTGGTCGATCGTGTGGTGATCGCGCCCCCCGCCGGCAAGGATGAGGTGCGCCGCCTGGGTCGCTACCGAACCGCGCTGGTATCCGGCTGGGCGAAAGACACCGAGTTCGCGCGACTGTTCGGCGCCGACGCCACGTTCGACCTGTCTGACCACTGCGACTTCGACGAGCTGATCGAGGTCGTCGAGAGGTCAGGCGCCGACACCGTCTACACGGTGCACGGCTACACGGCCGATTTCGCGCGGTCGCTGCGAAAGAAAGGAATCCATGCGTCGGCGCTCGAGGCCACCGAGCAGCTGGTTCTCGCTCTCTAGCGGAGCGCCCAGCCGGAGCGGAGCACCGCCCGGCGTAGGTCGTGGTTGGCTGCCGCGGCATCGCTGAGCTTGGTCAGGAGAAGGTCGACCGCGGACACGGAAGCTCCTCCCCTCCACGTCGATCACAACCTCGGTGATCGGGCCCCGGTTGAGGTGACTCCGTTTGGCCCGGGCGATCGGGATGCGCTCCACTAGATAATCCAGGAGCTCGCTCGTGTCCTCGGGCTCCGCCATGGGCGCATGGCAGAAGACACATGTCCCGTCGATGGGCAGGGCCGGGGCTGAGCAGACCAAACAGTTCAAATCAATTTCCACGCGACGGGTGACTAATCCGTGTAGCGGGTAATTGTGTGGTCCTCACGCCGCTTTTCAGCCTGGTATAGCGGGCAATCCTCAAAGTTGCGGACGCAGATGGGCGGGCTGTCGCGGAGCGCGTACTTGCGCTTCGAGCGGTGGTCGACGTGGCAGTCGAACCGGTAGACCCTCAGCACCGAGCGGCGTTCCTTGACCAGCTCCTCGAGATACGGACACCGCCGCATGGCGATCTACGATAGGCCGCCAATGCTGGATTTCGCTAACGCAGGGGCAGCCGTCGGCTCGACCTCCGCCACTCTCGAGAAAACCAGGGTCCTCGCCGAGTACTTTCGGGGCCTCGAGGAGGACGACCTGCGCCGGGCCGCCGTCTTCATGAGCGGACGGGCCTTCAGCCCGTCGCAGCGCCGAACCTTGGGCCTCGGCTGGTCGGCGGTGAGCAAGGTCATCACGGGCCTGTCCGGGCTCGATGACGAGGAGCTGAGCCGCATCTTTCGCAAGCATTCCGATATGGGCGACTGGGCCGCCGAGGCGCTCGAGGGCCGGACGAATCCGGAGCCGGTAACCCTGGAGGAAGTCGAGGCAACGCTCGAGGCCATCCGCACCGCTCGCGGTGCGAAGAAGGCGGCTCCGCTGGAGCAGCTGATCAGGCGGATGGATCCGCGATCGGTGCGCTTCTTCATCAAGGTCATCTCCGGCGAGCTCCGGATCGGCCTCAGTGAGGGCCTGGTCGAGGCGGCCATCGCCGAGGCGTTCCACGTTCCGATCACCCAGGTGAAACGCGTCCACCTGATCACCGGAGACATCGGTGAGACGGCGGTGCGCTGCAAGCTCGGCCAGTTCGACGCTTCGACGCTGACGCTGTTCCAACCTGTCCGCTTCATGCTCGCCAGCCCGGTCGAGACGGCCGGCGAGGTGTTCGACCGGATGGGCGCCGAAGCCGTTTGGACTGAGGAGAAATATGACGGCGTCCGCTGCCAGCTCCACCGCCAGAGCGATCGCGTCGAGCTCTTCTCGCGCGACCTGAAGGAGACGACCGGCGCTTTTCCAGAGCTCGTCGAGAATGGGCCCGCGATCGGACACGACGTCCTTTTCGACGGCGAGGTCCTGGCGCATCGCGACGGCCGAGTTCTTCGTTTCTTCGAGCTGCAGAGACGTCTCGGTCGCAAGCAGGTCAAGAGCGAGCTGAGGCAAGAGGTGCCGGTCGTGCTGGTCGTCTTCGACCTGCTATGGCTCGATGGGAGGACCCTCCTGGACGAGCCGCTCAACATGAGGCGGAAGCTGCTCGAAGGCCTGGGGCTCCAGCATCCTTTTCTCCTGGCGCGCCTCGAGGAGGCGACTGGTCCCGACCACCTGGATCGCATTTTTGCCGAGACGCGCGAACGTGGCAACGAGGGCTTGATGGTCAAAGATCCCCTCAGTCCCTACACACCTGGCCGCCGCGGGCTGGCGTGGCTGAAGCTGAAGCGCCCACTCGCCACGCTCGACGTCGTCGTCACGGCGGTCGAGTGGGGGCACGGCAAGCGCAAGGGCGTGCTGTCGGATTACACGTTCGCGGTGAGGGACACCGAGTCAGGCCGCCTGGTCAACGTGGGGAAGGCGTACACCGGGCTGACCGATGCGGAAATCGCCACGATGACGAAACGGTTTCTCGAGATCACGATCGAGGACCGGGGCTACGTCCGCCTCGTCCGCCCGGAGGTCGTGCTGGAGGTGGCGTTCGATTCGATCCAGCATTCGGGCCGCCACCTGAGCGGTTACGCCCTGCGTTTTCCTCGCATCGTGCGGATCCGCGACGACAAGCCGGTCGAGGAGATCGACACCCTCGAGCGAGTCGCGGAGCTCTACGACCGGTACTTCGGTGAGAAGGCTGAGGTACCGCTGAGCGAGGTTGCTGAAACATGAAGCTCACTTTCATGGGGACAGCCGGCGCTCGGTTCATGGTCGCCAAGCAGCTGGCGGCCTCGGGGGGCATGTACCTGGAAGATGGCGCCACGCGCATCAGCCTCGACCCCGGACCGGGGGCCATCGTGCAGTACGCCAAACGCAAGGTGGACCTGACCAAGCTCGACGCAATCGTGATCAGCCACCGCCATCTCGATCACTCCGGCGACGTGAATGTCATGGTCGAGGCCATGACCGACGGCGGCTTCAAGCATCGGGGCCGCCTGTACTGCCCATCCGACGCCCTCGACGAGGATCCTGTGGTCCTGAACTACTTGCGCCGTTTCCCGGAGGAGATCATCCGGCTCGAGCCCGACACCTCCTATTCGGTCAACGGCACCACGTTTACGACGAGCCCACAGCACATCCATCAATCGGAGACGTACGGATTTCGATTCGGTGACCGTCTCGGCTGGGTCACGGACTCCAAGTACTACGACGGCATCGCCGAGCAACACAAGGCCGAGGTGATGGTGATCCACACCGTGCTGATGCAGTGCCGGGACGAGCTGCCTCACCTATGTCTCGACGATGTGGCGCGCATCATTCGGGACGCAAAGCCGCGACTCGCGATCCTCACGCATTTCGGCATGACCGTCTGGCGCGCTCATCCGTGGGAGCTGGCCGCCGACCTGACGCAAAAGCTCGGGATCGAGGTCAAGGCCGCGCGCGACGGGATGTCCGTCGAGCTTTGACCTCGGCGTTCGCATGACACCGCAGCAGCGATTCCTTCTGCTGTTGGTGCTCGTCGGCGCGCTCGCCGTCGCGCTGGGACTCATCTCCAGGCGCGCCCGCATGCTGCCTTACCCAATCGCTCTTGCAGCGGCCGGCGTCGTGTTCGGGCTGCTGCCGGGCGGACAGTTCCCACGCGTCGATGCGAGCGTCATCCTCCTGGCTTTCGTGCCGGGGCTGGTGTTCCAAGCCGCGCTGACCCTTGACCTGCAGGAGCTGTTGCGCCGGCGGTGGGCGGTCGCCCTCCTCGCCACTTTCGGTGTGGCGATGACCGTGATTCTGATCGGCGCTCTCACCCACCTGAGCCTCGGCTTCAGCTGGGCGAGCGGCATCCTCCTGGGAGCCATCCTGGCCGCGACCGACCCCATCGCGGTCGTCACCCTCCTTCGCCGTCTGAAAGCCCCGGCAGGGCTCGCCGCCATCCTCGAGGGCGAGAGCCTTTTCAACGACGGCACCGGTGTCGCGGTTTTCTCTGCCGTCCTCGCCACCATCCTGAGCGGCGTCCCATCATTCGGCGGCGCGAGCATTCGATTCATCGAGATCACGCTCGGGGGAGCTGCGATCGGGCTGTTGATTGGTTTCGTTGGATTGACGCTTCTACGGTTTGCGGAGGATGCACCCCTGGAAATCCTCGCCACACTCGTCATCGCGTATGGCAGCTACCTCGCCGCGGATGTCCTCCACTTCTCAGGGATCGTGGCTGTTGTCGTCGCTGGAATCGTGGTCGCTCGGTACGGCGAGCAGATTGGGCGGCTTCATGGATCTCAACTGCTCGGCTTCTGGAACTTGCTCGCGTTCGTGCTGAACGCGGTGCTCTTCATCCTGGTCGGGGCGGCCCTGCCCGCCTGGACGCTGCTGCCTGTCGCTGGGACGGTGGTCATCGCGTTCCTGATCATGCTGCTGACCCGGGCAGTCCCCGTTTACGGCCTGCTCGCCCTGGCCTCCTACCGGTCACCGGCCATCCCATGGCGCTGGCGCCACGTCACCTTCTGGGCGGGCATGCGTGGGGCGCTCTCGGTCGTATGGCCAGTAGCAAGCCCAGCGCGAGACAGACCAGGCCGGCAAGCATCCATGCCCGTCCTCCGATGTCGCTGCCAAGCGCATCGAAAGGCACGGCCAGGAACGCCACCCAAGCCGGGGCCAGGAACGGAAGGATGCCGTGTATGCCAAGGGTGACGAGCGTGCGGCCGCCGGTGACGTCGTTCTGCACGCGGCGCTGCACGTCGAGGTCGTAGAGGTGGGCGGGGTCGTGGACGATGAGTCGAGCTCCGGTCGCGAATGCTGGCCAGTCGGAATTGATCACGTCGACGGTCGGGGTCAGGGGATAGAGGACGAAGCCGAGGGCGACAGCGAGTAGCGCGATCCGGCCGCGCC
>VBKD01000170.1 GCA_005888075.1 Chloroflexota bacterium | reverse complement strand
GAAACGAGAATTGTCCTGGCCATTGTCATCTCCACTCGAATACGGTCCGAGTAGAGGTCTTGCCGCGGACCTTTAGGTCCGCTCGGGTCCCGGGCGTTGCCGCCGTCTTGACGAGACTCCGTGGGAGTGGCTACTCCCCCCTACGAATCAAATTCAGTCTACCGTCTCAGCCGATTTTCAATCTCGACCCGCATCTTCTGGATCGGAATCCGGAATGGGTTTAGACGGCTCTCCGCAACCGACCCTGGGAGCCAGTTGAATTTCAGATGGCCGTCCAATTCCCCAGGTTGGCACAGAGTGCGCATCTCTTCCGAGGGGATCAGTAGGCATTCTTCCTGGAATCGGTTCTCCTCGCGTTGCCACGCGAGCACGGCGAAGTAAGTGGTGGGTGCTGGTCGGAAGCTCGCGGCGCGGATGTTGATGCGCGCCGTGGGATGGACGGCGTCGACTCCGCCGGTCTTGACCTGCACGCCAAGCACCCGCCTGCTTTCGAGGTGAAGCACGGCCAGCTCTGAGGTCTCTAGGTCAGGAAAAGGCCGAAATACGTTGAGTTCGCCGCTCTCGGCTAGGAGGCTCACGACCGCCGATTCGCCCATGAAACCCAGGTCGCTACGCCACATTGGGGTCCCCTCCTCCCCCCATTCGGCCCCTCCGGCCGGTGCGCTGCGCGCAGCGGCCACCTCCCCATTAAATGGGGAGGAGTTGAGTTTCTCGCCAACATCTTCGGTGGGGATTAGGTGTGGGAGCCAGCGGCTGTTTGCGTGTGGGTTCATGCCGAAGCTCATCGAATAGATCGGCCGGCTGCCCCAATGTGTCCGGCTCGCCAGGCGCTTGAACTCCTCTTCTCGCACGACCAGCATCGTCGGTCCCAAACCGCCATCGGTGATGAGGCCGCTGACGAGGTACGCGTTGTCGTCACTCAAGCTGTTCGCCCAGACCACCAGCTGCACCTCGCCGTCAACCAGGGTCGAGCGTCCCTTTGCCTGGAGAGCGAGATACTTCCCATCGCCGAGACGATGGACCAGCGCATCAATTCCCCTGTCCGCCAGAGGCAGGAATATGTGGAGGGAGCCGAGGGACTGCTCGGTCAGCGCCGCCCAGAGCCTGAACTCGAAGACTTGACCTGAGGCACTGGTCTCGTCGCGCGTCCATGCCTCGAGGTCAACCCCGTCCACAGGCTGCAATGATGCTCGTTGCCGGTATGGTTCCTGCAATGAAAAATGCTGTCGCTCGGTGGAGCGGGACCAAGGTCAGGTTTGGCATCGAGTCAGGCTCGGGTCACTCGGTGGCTACCGATGAGGCGCCGGTTTTCGGCGAAGACTCCGCCATGCGCCCTACGGAGATGCTGCTCGCGGCCCTCGCCGGATGCACGGGAACCAACGCGATCTTGCTGCTCAAGAAGTTCAAGCAACCGCTGGTTTCGCTCGACGTCGAGGTCGAGGGTGAGCAGGATGAAGAATGGCCCAAGGCTTTCAACAAGATCGACGTCACTTTTCGTTGCGGATGGGAAGGCAAGTACGACAAGGAACTCGTCGAACAGGCTCTGGACATGGCCTGCAACCGCTACTGCCCGATCCACGCGACGCTTTCGAAGGGCACGCCAATCGAGCACCACAAGAAAGACGTTCGCTGATCGCTATTCAGCGGCATTTCTCAAGGTCGGCCTAGAATTAATCCGTCCCCCGAAGCCCCCTAGATGGTTGGAGGCAGTCCCGGAACTTTGCTCGAGAGCTACGTCCCAGTCGCGATCTTCGTTCTCCTCGTCGGCGGACTCATCGGCGGCATGGTGACGGCGAGTTTCCTCCTCGGTCCCGGCAAACCGACGCGTAGAAAGCTCGCTCCGTATGAATCAGGCATCATCCCCGACGAGCCGGCGGCGCGGCGACTTTCCGTCCGTTTCTACCTGACGGCCATGCTGTTCATCATCTTCGACGTCGAATCGGTCTTCTTCTATCCATGGGCGGTGCTGCTGCACCAGCTCAAGTGGTTCGGGCTGATCGAGATGCTGGTCTTCATCGGCATCCTGCTGGTCGCCCTCGCCCACATCTGGCGCAAGGGAGGACTCGATTGGGAGTAGAAGAGCTTCTCGATTCGCTCGGCCAGAACGTCCTGACCACCACAGTCGGCAAGGTGATCGGCTGGGGCCGAGGCAACTCGGTGTGGCCGGCGCAGTTCGGCCTGGCCTGCTGCGCGATTGAGATGATCGACGTCGCCACCGCGCGGCTCGATATCGCCCGCTTCGGATCCGAGGCCATGCGGGCCTCGCCCCGACAGTCCGACCTGATGATCGTCTCGGGACGCGTCTCGCAGAAGATGGCGCCGATTCTCCGCACCGTCTACGACCAGATGCCCGAGCCCAAGTGGGTCATCTCCATGGGCGCCTGCGCTTCGACCGGCGGCGTGTTCAACAACTACGCGCTCCTGCAGGGCGTGGACAAGATCGTGCCGGTCGACGTGTACATCCCCGGCTGCCCCCCGCGGCCCGAGGACCTGATCAACGCGTTGATGATCTTGCAGGAGCGGATCAAAGCCGCCGGGATCACGCCGAAGCAGTGATCTCTGACAAATTCATCGTGGAAAAGGGCGTCAGCGCGGGCGACGCATGGATCACCGTGGAGTCGACGGGAATTCACGAGGCGCTTGCTGCGTTGAGGGATGACGGCTACCGGCTCCTCCTCTTCCTTACTTGTGTCGATCACCTGGCCGATGCGTCTCGGGAATGGCCGGCGCGCTACGAGCTGGTCTACCAGCTTCGCAATCTCGAGACCCTCGACCAGCTGCGCGTGCGGACGTACATCGACGGCGATCCGCCACGAATCGACTCGGTCTTCGACCTCTTCCCGCCGGCCAACTGGGACGAGCGCGAGACCTACGACCTTTTCGGCGTCGTCTTCAACAACCACCCGGCCTTGACCCGGATCCTGATGCCCGATGACTGGGTCGGACACCCGCTGCGCCGGGACTATCCCGTCGGCGGTGAGGTGGTCGAGTTCTCCGAAGAGCACCAGATCTGGCAGACAGCGCCGGAGAAAGCCTGATGTCGCTCGACGAGGCCCTCACGATCACCAAGACCGGGGAGAGAGGCGCGTTCGGCGGCGAGATCCTGACCGTCAACTTCGGTCCGCACCACCCCTCGACACACGGGGTGCTGCGCTTGATCGTCGACCTCGACGGCGAGCAGATCAAGAGCGTGACGCCGGTCATCGGCTACCTCCACACCGGGATCGAAAAGCAGGCGGAGGCGCTGCGCTGGCAGCAGGTGGTGGTCGTCACCGACCGCCACGACTATCTGTCACCGCCGATCAACAACCTCGCTTACGCGCTTGCGGTCGAGAAGCTGATGGGCGTCGACGCTCCGCCACGAGCGCAGGCCCTGCGCGTGATCATGTCGGAGCTCACGCGACTCTCGTCGCACCTCGTGTGGATGGGCACCAGCGGACTCGAGCTCGGCGCGCAGTCGATGTTGATGTACTGCTTCCGTGAGCGCGACACGATCATGGACATGAACGAAGAGATCTCCGGATTCCGGATGCACACGTCGTACATCCGGCCGGGCGG
>VBKD01000169.1 GCA_005888075.1 Chloroflexota bacterium | reverse complement strand
CCAAGCCGCACGACTTCAGCACGTCGGCCGGCCGCCGCCCGCGCGCCGGCCCCGACCGCCAGGATTCGTCCGTCGACGCCGGCCGCGACCTCGGGCTCGCAGCCCGCGAACAGCACCGTCTGCATCACAGCCGTAAATCTTGGCGGCTGCGCTTACGGTATGATTCCCGGCCGGACCTCAATTAGCAGATGAAACACGCCTGGGAGTTGGATTGGGCTCGGTAATCAAGAAGCGGCGCAAGAAGATGCGCAAGCACAAACACAAGAAGATGCTGAAGAAGACCCGATGGGCACGGCGGGCGCACGCGTAGCAGCGCGCCGGTAGCATAGGTCGGCGATGGGTTGGTGGATCGCGATCGCGATCGTCGTCCTGGTCGTCCTTTGGCTCGCCTTCAGCTACAACGGCCTGGTCACGTTGCGGAACAGGACGCAGGAAGCCTGGTCTGAGATCGACGTGGAGCTCAAGCGACGCCACGACCTGATCCCGAACCTCGTCAACACCGTGCAGGGCTACATGGGCCATGAGCGCGGCACCCTCGAAGCGGTGACCAACGCGCGTGCGGCCGCCGTGTCCGCCGGCGCCACCGGGGACACGCAAAAGATCGCCCAGGCGGAGAACATGCTCAGTCAAAGCCTGCGCAGCCTGTTCGCGGTGTCGGAGAACTACCCCGACCTGAAGGCCATCTCCGCCTTCACCAATCTCCAGGAGACGCTGACCGCCACCGAGGACAAGATCGAGTTCTCGCGCCGCTTCTACAACGGCAACGTGCGTGACTACAACATCAAGCTGCAAACCCTCCCGAACTCGTTGATCGCGGGCGCGCTCGGATTCAAGCCCTTCGGCTTCTTCCAGGCCGACGAGGGCGACCGTGCGGTACCGCAGGTCAACTTCGGCAACATGCCCACGCCTGGCGCGATGCCGCCGGCTGCCGGCCCGAGCGGGCCGCCCGCCCCGGGTTCATCGGGACCGCCCCCGCAAAGCTAGGCATTCGACCGGCTCCAATCGGAGTCGAACCTGGCCACGTAAGCCGCCACCGCGGCACCGTCCTCGGTCTCGATGTCCAGCTCGTGATTGGCCCCCAGACCGCTCAGCGTCCAGTTCGCCGAGCCCAGCACCAGCACCCCATCGAACAAACCCACCTTTGCGTGCAGGAGCACACCCCTCGGCACCGGATACCAGCGCACTCCGACTCCACCTTCGCCAAGCACGGTGGACGCGTGGAGGTTGTAGACCTGGTTCGGGTCCAGCACCACGCGCACGTCAACGCCGCGGCGGTGTGCCGCGACAAGCTCCGCGATGACAGCCGGGTCGGTGAGTGTGTACATCTCGACGAGCACACGCCGTTTGGCGCGAGTCATCGCCGCCTCGATCATGTCGCGGATCTCCTGCCCTGGGGCTGTCTGCGCGACATCACCCACCATCGCAGGCAGCGGAGCAGGATGTCCACCCGCGAGGCTCCAGTCCTGCTCGAAGATGCGCACCAACCGCTCAACCTCGGCCGGGATTCGCGTCTCGAGCACGAAGTCATGGTTGCGGTCGCTGTGCTTGCCCCAGTTCATGCCTCCGACCGCAGCCTCGCTGTCCGCGATCAGCAGCTTCACGTGGTCGATCTGATGCCGTGCGTCGTCGATGGGATAGGCGCGCTCCGGCACGCGCAGCGTATCCAGCCGAGCAGCCGACACGCGGCTCGGATTCACGCTCGGGTCAGTGATGACCCGGACGTCGACTCCGCGGCCGGTAGCCGCCCCCAGGTCCTGAACGATGTCCGCCCGCCCCAGCTCGTACACCTCGACCAATAGCTGGTGATGCGCCGAGGTGATCATCCGGGCCACCAGGCCAAAGATGGACGCGTCCTGCCACAGCCGCACCGCCGAGCCGCCACTCGCGGCGGCAGCCGCGACAGGACGCAAAGGAGGAGCTGTGCCCGAGCAGCCCACCAGGGGAAGGAGGAGAAGCAGGCAGGCCACTCGAACCACAGCGCCGGCAAAGTTATCGGCGCAGCGGGCGAAAAGAAACCCAGCCTGTTAAGGCCGAACCGCTAGATCAGGTCGACCCGCATCCCTGGCCGTGCGCCCAGCAACCTGTCCGCCCGCGCCTCACGGACCCCGACTTCCAGGTAACCCATGCTCCCGACGTAAACGAACGGCTCACCCGCCCGTGCCTCGAAGTACGTCAACGCCGTGGCGAGGATGTCGTGCCCATGAATCCGCACGTGCCTGGCCGGCGGTTTCAGATTCGTGACCAGGTTCCCGAAACCATCGGTCCACAGCACGCGCGGTCCCAAATCAGGCAAGCCAACCGGCGGGTCGGTCGCCGGCCCGAGCGACTCCATCGGCACGCCCGAAGCCAATGCGGCGGCCGCCGGAGCAAACACATCACGACCTTCAAACGTCGGGGACGCGCCCGGACGCGGCGCGAGCTCGACCACCGATTGCATCCCCACCTCGTCGATCACGATCGCGAACAGCCCATTGTCCGGACCGACGTAGAAACGACCGCCCGCCTGCACGATGAGGCGTCTGCGCGAGCTGCCGACACCTGGGTCGACCACCGCCATGTGCACCGACCCGCCCGCGAAATGTCGCGTTCCAGCAAAGAGCATGAAAGCGCCGGCCGAGACATCGAACCGAGGTACCTCATGGCTCACGTCCACCAGCACCGCACCAGGACAACCCGCCAGGACGACGCCCTTCATCGCGGCGACAAGAGGTGATCCCGTACCGAAGTCGGTGGTGAACGTCACCACCGGCGGGGCTACTGGACTACCAGTAGCGGGTCTCTTTCCAGGGGTCCGCTTCGTCGTGATACCCACGTTGCTCCCAGAAACCAAGCCGGTTGCGTTCCATGAACTCTAGCCCGCGCAACCACTTCGCTGACTTCCAGAAGTACTTTGAGGGGACGAACAAGCGCAGCGGCCAGCCATGCTCGGGCGTCAGATCCTGGCCGTTCCAGGCGTAGCAAAGCAAATTGTCGTCGCCTTCTAGGACGCTGAGCGGCACCGAGGTCGTGTAGCCGTACTCGGAGTACGCCATCACATATTTGGCTTCGGGCTTCGGCTTGACGCGATCGAGGATCTCGCGAATTGGCACACCCTGCCACCTGTCGCCCAGCCTGCTCCACCCGGTGACGCAGTGGATGTCCGCCACAACTTCTTTAGAAGGAAGAGCGCGCAGCTCCCCATAATCGAGCCGCAGCTCATTCTCGACAGCGCCGAAAACCTTGAAGTCCCACTTTGCGATGTCCGTCTGCGGCACCGGACCAAAATGCAGCAGAGGCCAGCGGTCGGGCGCGGTCAGCGTCTGGCCGGGCGGGATGCGCGACGCATCGACGCCCTCAGGGAGCGGCTTCTTTTTGAAGAACGAGGCCACCTCGCGAGTATAGGAATGAACTGCGCGCGCGTGAATCGCACTCACGAGGTCAGGGGTTCGAATCCCCTCCGGTCCACCAATCTGCGCATCGCGGCATCCCGATCGCACGCGCCTCTGACACCATGTGAGATCCGCCGCATCTTCATATGCGACCTCCAGGATCGCCTCGGCCTGATTATCCTTCGCGTCGTGGTCCAGCCCGGGTTGGCGAAGTGACTTCCGTCTACCTGTGGATCGTCTTGATCCACGTCGCATCGATCCTGCTCCTGCTGCTCATGCACGGCGGCGTGCTCGCCGTGACTTACGCCGTCCGCGAGGAACGGCGTCCAGAGCGCTTGGCTGCTCTCCTCGACCTCAGCGCCCGCACATTCGACAGCCGCCGGACCTTCGGCCGGATCTTCTGGCTTGACCTCGTGATTGTCGTAGTCAGCGGCGTCGTCCTGATGGTCATGGGCGGCTTCTGGCGTCACGTTTGGCCGTGGGCCTCGATCGTCATCTTCGTAGCAATCATGGTCGCCATGACCCGCTACGGCAGCGCGCCGATGACCGGCCTGCGTCGAGCCGCGGGTCTCCCTTATATCGTGAGAAAAGGGATGGGGAAGCCAGAGTGGATGGACGCGGAAACGGCCAATCCCCAGGCGATCGATTCGGTCTTGGCCGCCATGAGCCCCGGTTATCTGACGGCCGTAGGGGCGGGAGGCTTTTTGATCCTGCTCTGGCTGATGACGTTCAAGCCCCTCTGAAGCTGGCTCAGAGACTAAGCAACCCTCAGGAGCCGTTTTTCCATTTAGGCGCCCGCTTTTCGACGAAAGCCGCGATCCCTTCCTGGCCGTCAGGTGCAACGGCGTTGCAAGAGATCGCCTCGCCCATCAACCGGTATGCCTCCGCCTGTTTCTCGTCGATCTGCTGGTAAAAACCCTCCTTGCCGAGGCTCAACGCGTACCGTCTGAGTTGCGCGAGCTCATTGACCAGCGCCATTACTTCGGCATCCAGCTGCTCGAGCGGTACGGCGCGGTTGATCAAGCCCCATCTCTCAGCAGTAGCGGCATCGATGAATCGGCCCGTCAGCAGCATGTCCATCGCGTTCTTGCGCCCCACGTTGCGCGCCACGGCAACACCCGGCGTCGAGCAGAACAGGCCATAGCGAACCCCGGACGTCGCGAATCGGCAGTCGTCGCTGGCGATCGCCAGGTCGCAGGTGGCGACGAGCTGGCATCCGGCGGCGGTGGCGATTCCGTGCGGCGCCGCGATCACCGGGACGGGGACCGACTGCACCGTTGTCATCAGCTTGTCGCAGACCGCAAAGATGTCCCGTTCCTCGTCCAGGCTCCGATCTTGCATCTCCTTGAGGTCGTGCCCCGCCGAGAACGCCCGGCCCGCTCCTTTCAAGACGATCGCGCGCACCTCGGCTCGCTTGGCCTGACGCTCGAGCTCGGATGCGAGCTCCTTCATGAGACCAGTGGACAGAGGATTCAGCTGCTGTGGCCGGTTGAGGGTGATGATCGCCGCCGGAAGCGCGTCTTCCACCGACAGGTAGTCGAGCGTTGTAGTCATTTCGCGATCCTCCTCCCCGAGGTTCAGAACGCTGGCACAGCACAGATGTAGAGGTGCCTACGAAAGGTAGCCGGCTCTAGTTTTCCGACTCGCCCCCGGACTTGACCAGCTCGCGCAGCCGCTCACGCGTGAAGCGGCCGACGAAAAGAGGGACGAACTGAGGGACGCGAGAGTCGGCGAGGCGCTGGATCGACTCATCCGCAACGCGGTCGATCGACTCCTCAGGCACCACCCCGTGGTATTCGGCCTTGATCGTGCGAACCTCAGATTGGATCTGTTTGAGCACGGTCGCGTCGAACCCAACCTTCATGGTTGCCTCCTAATCCGCCCACCAACTGGAAGGCCTCGCGAGCCGGACCCCTGCGCCTGGCCCAGGCACATCATAGGGCCTCCTCGGCCATCAGTTCGGGCACCCTTTCAGGCGCCTCGGACGGCGTGTGGCGGCGGGTCGCCAGCACCGATCCGGCCAGGACCAGGAGGAAGCCGACACCCATGCCCAGCGTGAAGTTTTCGCGCAGGACCGCCACTCCGAGCAGCGCTGCGACGGCCGGGTTGATGTACGTGATCACGGTCGACCGCACCGGGCCGATCTCCGCCACCAGCGCGAAGAACAGCAGGAAGGCGAGTGCGGTGCAGACGACCGCGAGCACGGCCACCGATCCGACCACCGTCGCGCTAGGCATGGCGTGCGGCCACTGCAGCGCCGCCACCGGCGCGTACACGATCGCGCATGCCGCGAGCGAGACCCCGATGACGGTCGGCGCCGGCACCCCGGTCAAATATCGCGACAGGAGGGCGGGCCCAAGCGCGTAGCCCACCGCGACCAGGGCCATCGCGACAAGCGCCCATGCATTGGAAACGCGCAGGTCGAGCCCAACTATCGCCAGGACTCCAACCAGTCCCAGGAGCAGTCCGCCGACGCCTACAGGACCGATCCGATCTCGAGCGCCGAACATCGGGTTGATAAGCACACCGACCAACGGCACCGCGGAGACCAGCAGAGCGGCCAGCGAGCTGGAGATGTGCTGCTCCGCGCTCCCCATCAGGAACCATGGACCGCCGACCTCGACGCCAGCGAATGCCAGCAGCGGAACCCACTTTCCGCCCACGCTGCGAAGGCCGCCTCGCGCAAGGACAACCGGCATCAAGATGAGGGCGGCGACGGCGGTGCGGGTAAATACGAGTACTGCCGGCGAGACCTCGGCCACGGCTATCCGGATCAAGAGGTATGGAATCCCCCAGATCACGCACATCGCGGCAAAGAGGAGAAGACCGCGCCTTGTCACCGCTCATTTCTAACCGTTCGTGAGTCTTGACGCTTCCATTGAGTACTGGGGCGCTCCCTAACCGTTCTTTGCACGAAGATGAAGTTCCGATTCACGCGTCTGATGATGTGGATGGGCCTTGCCGCCGCGGCGACCTACTTGCTCGACCCTGAGCGCGGCGAACAGCGCCGCAAGGGCGTCCGCAGGCGGATCGACAAGATGCGGAAGGCAGGCAAGAAAGCCAAGCTGGAAGCGGGCCTCTAGTTCGCAAGCCACTCCTCCCGTTTACGGGGAGGTGGCGCGAAGCGCCGGAGGGGCCGCCGGCCGATAGCACAATGGGCCAGTGGCCCAAAAGGTTGGTGTCCTCGACCGCCGAGCGCTGAATCGCGCCCTGCTGGCACGCCAGCTCTTGTTCGAGCGCCGCAAGGCATCGGTCCCCGCCACCCTCGAACGGCTCGTTGGCATGCAGGCCCAGGCCCCGAACCTGCCTTACGTCGGCCTCTGGTCGCGCCTCGTGGACTTCCGACCCGAGCAGCTTTCGCGCCTGGTCGAAACCAAGCGGGCCGTCCGTACCACGCTCATGCGCAACACCATCCACCTGGTCACGACCCGGGATGCCCTCCAGCTAAAGCCACTCTTCCAGCCGTTGCACGAGCGGGGCTACCTGAAGGGCAGCCCCTGGGGCCGCGGCCAGACGCTTGCTGACATGACGGCCGTCCTGGAAGCCGGTCGGGAGCTGATGTATGAGCGCGCACGCACGGTCGCCGAGCTCGCCCGGCTCCTTGCGCAGCGATTCCCCGGCCAGGATGCCGAGGCCCTCGCCTATGGCGTGCGCTACATGCTACCCATGGTCTTCGCAACGCCCCGGGGCATCTGGAACGCCCGCGGACCGGTGACCCTGACCACAGTCGAGGCGTGGCTCGGCCGCTCCACGGGCCCTCCGATATCATCCGACGAGCTCGTGCTCCGCTACCTCGCGGCGTTCGGGCCCGCCTCGCCGGCCGACTTTCGAGCGTGGTCAGGCCTCTCCCAGCGAGAGGCATTCGAACGCCTACGAACGCGACTCAAAGTATTCCGGGACGAGCGCGGCACCGAGCTGTTCGACCTGCCAAAAGCGCCGCGCCCAGACCCTGATACAACCGTTCCGGTCCGGCTCCTGCCCGACTACGACAACATTCTTCTCGCGCATGCCGATCGGA